>JAPPFQ010000683.1 GCA_028875135.1 Acidobacteriota bacterium | reverse complement strand
TCGCCAACGGCTGGATCGACGGCGTGTGGCTGAGCGTCATCGCGGTCGCGCTGTCCCTGTCATGCGGTATCGCCGCGGGGGTCAATTCCGCCGGCGATCGGATCTATATGAGATACCGGACGGCGTGGAACCGCCTTCAGCGACGAAAGCGTCTCGCCGACGACCGGCTGCTCGACACAGGGGGGGCGACGATTCTCATTCTGGGCATGGGCCGCGTCGGTACCGGGGCCTACGAAGCGATGCAGCTCCGCCGCGGCGAGACGGTCGTCGGGGTAGACATTGATCCGAGAACGGTGGAGAACCATCAGTCGGCGGGGCTCAAGGTGCTGCTCGGAGACCCGAGCGACGCGGACTTCTGGGACCGCATTCGGGGCACGAACACCATCGAGCTGGTCATGTTGGCGCTGCCGAACCTGAGCGCCAGCCTCGCCGTCCTCAACCAGATCAGGGCTGCTTCGTTCAGGGGGCGGGTCGCCGCCACGGCCAGGTTCCACGATGAGATCGAGCCGCTTGAGAGGGCCGGCGCCTCGGTCGTCTTCAATGTCTACGAGAAGGCCGGCGCGGGGTTCGCCGCCCTTCTGGCCGGACAAGACACCACTGCGCCGGTCTCGCCACGAGGAATCGGTTGATTCCGTGCCTTGGGCGTGGGTCCGCTACGGGGGTGATGCGGCGTTTCGGGGAAGCTTTCGACGACAGGGGCAGGACTTCCCCGAAGCCGACCGTGCTCAAGGTGATCACGGCCATGTAGAATCTCAAGTGGAATCCACCGAGGTTGAAAGACCATGCCCCCTCCCGAATTCAATATCCTGCCGGACCCGGGCGAGCCGGGCGGTCATGGCCCTTCGAGTCGCCAGCCGGACAGCGTGCGGGATCCGGTGTGCGGCATGTGGGTCGACCCCAAGACCGCGGCCGATTCCTGCAGGTTCGGCGGCCACACCTACTATTTCTGCCGCACTCAATGCCGGGCCCAGTTCGAGGCCGATCCCGATCGCTACCTGGGTAGCCGTGAGACCGCAGAGGTCCCGGACTCCGGGAGCGGAACACCGGAATCGGGAGACCATCGGCAGCCGGCGAGCTACACCTGCCCCATGCACCCCGAGGTCCTGACCGATCGACCCGGAGCCTGTCCCTTCTGCGGCATGGCCCTGGAACCCCGAGCAGTGAGCCTGGAGGAGCCCGACAATCCGGAGCTCTCCGACATGAGAGGCCGCTTCAGGGTCAGCCTGGTTCTGACCCTCCCCATCTTCCTGCTGGCCATGTCGGAGATGGTTGGGGGCAGCTTGCTGCAGCCGCACTGGCCGGCCAGGATCTCGGCCTGGATTCAATGCCTGCTGGCAGCGCCCGTGGTCCTCTGGGGCGGTTGGCCGCTGCTGCAGCGGGGATGGTCTTCCCTGCTCCACCTCAGCCCCAACATGTTTACCCTGATCGGACTGGGCACGGCAACCGCCTACCTCTACAGCCTGGCCGCCATCCTGGCTCCCTCCCTGTTCCCGGACGCCTTTCGAGGTCCGGACGGAGCCGTTCCCGTTTATTTCGAAGCGGCGGCCGTCATTACCACCCTGGTCCTGCTGGGACAGGTTCTGGAGCTTCGCGCCCGGCAGCGGACCGGCGGCGCCATCCGCTCGCTCTTGAGGCTGGCTCCCGAAACCGCGCACCGAATGAGGGAAGACGGGACCGAGGAAGAGGTCTCTCTGGATCTCGTCGCCGTGGATGCCCGGCTGCGGGTGCGACCCGGTGAGCGCATCCCGGTGGACGGAGTGGTCCTGGAGGGCGCCAGCTCGGTGGATGAATCCATGATCACCGGTGAGCCCCTGCCGGTCCAGAAGCTTCCCGCCCACCGGGTGACCGGCGGCACCATGAATCAGACCGGCAGTTTCGTCATGCGCGCCACCCGGGTGGGACAGGACACCTTGCTGGCCCGGATCGTTCAGATGGTGGCCGAAGCCCAGAGGACACGCGCGCCCATCCAGCGTTTCGCCGACGCGGTTTCCGCCCGCTTCGTCCCCGCGGTCCTCCTGGTCGCCCTGCTGACCTTTGTGGCCTGGAGTTTGCTGGGGCCTCAGCCCGCCATGGCCTACGGCCTGGTCAATGCCGTGGCCGTGCTGATTATCGCCTGCCCCTGTGCCCTCGGCCTGGCCACGCCGATGTCGATCATGGTGGCGACCGGACGGGGAGCCGGCTCCGGCGTGCTGGTGAAGAATGCCGCGGCCCTGGAAGCCCTGGACAGCGTGGACACCCTGGTGCTGGACAAGACGGGAACTCTTACCGAGGGCAAGCCCCGGCTACGGACGCTGGTTGCCCTGCCGGACTGGAGTGAAGAGGAGATGCTGTCGGCGGTGGCCAGCCTGGAGCAAGCCAGCGAACACCCCCTGGCAGGCGCCATCCTGGAAGCGGCCCGGAGCCGCGGCCTGGACCTGGCCCCCGTCCAGGAATTCCAGGCCGTTCCCGGGAGAGGGATTCGGGGGCGGGTCCGAGGACGGTCCCTGGTGGTGGGCAATGCGAGGATGCTGGACGAACTGGGGATTGAAACGGGGGCGGCGCACCACCGAAGGGACAACCTGAGGGAGTCGGGCCAGGCCGTGGTGCTGGTGGCCGCCGAGGGCCGATTGGCCGGATGGCTGGGGGTGGAAGACCCCGTCAAGAGCTCCGCCAAGGAGGCCCTGTACGAGCTGCAGCGTACAGGGCTGCGTCTCCTGATGGTCACCGGGGACCACCGAAAGTCCGCCGAAAGAGTGGCCTATGAGTTGGGGATCGACCAGGTCGTGGCCGAAGTGGATCCCCGGGAGAAAGGAGCGATCGTCAAACGGCTGCAGGAGGAAGGCAAACGGGTGGCCATGGCCGGCGACGGCATCAACGACGCCCCCGCGCTGGCCCAGGCGCAAGTAGGCATCGCCATGGGAGGCGGCACCGACGTGGCCATCGAGAGCGCGGGGATCACCCTGGTGGGAGGAGACCTGGGAGGCCTGGTTCGCGCCTTTGGCCTGAGTCGGCGGACCATGCGCAACATCCGCCAGAACCTGTTCCTGGCCTTCGTCTACAACCTGCTGGGCATTCCGGTTGCCGCCGGCCTCCTCTATCCGCTCTTCGGCCTGTTGCTGAACCCCATGATCGCCGCCGCCGCCATGACCCTCAGCTCTCTGTCGGTCATCGCCAACGCCCTGCGCCTCAGGCGACAGCCGCTGGACGGCCCGGCAACAACCATTCACGGACCGATGACTATCCTTGCAAACAAGTCCCGCCGCCGCGCCGGGCGAATCAATCGAGAGTGAAACAACGGATTATCATGGCCTATCGGGAACAAGGGCCATGCAGCGCCAAACCGGTTATCCGGATCTTTGAACATCGACGCACAGGATGCACAGGATAATCAGGACGAAAGGCTGCTGCACGAGAGGCTGGCTCCGGCGATGATCGCTTCCGGATTTGCGGACGTTTAGGAGTGCAATTCATTCGTCTCCAGAAAAATCCTGTGCATCCTGTGCATCGATGTGAATAAACCATTGACCCCTGCGTGGCTTGGAACCGGTTTCCTGCGACCCGCCACAAGGCGTTTGTTTCAGGCAATGTTCTCCGGGTTCGGGAATCGCATCGCTCCTCCCTTGGCGGCCGGGAAGCGTTGCGCCTCTCTTTAATCAGAGGTTACAGTAGTGCCTGAGCGTGGCTCCGGACGGCTACAGGCGAGCTGGCGAGCGGCCGGCCGGGAATCGGGAGGCAACGAGTTGCAGCGCACGGGAAGCCGAAGAGGTGACAGGCGCAATGGCCGCACTTTAGTGCTGCCGCTGCTGGCAATGACCCTGATGTCCCAGGGGCTCACGGCCGGCGACCGGCATTCGCCCCGGGCGATCATCGACCGGGTGGACCAGGTCTTGCGAGGAGCCTCCAGCCGCGGCGTGGCCACCATGAGGGTGATCACCCGTCACTGGGAACGGAGCCTGACCATGGAGGTCTGGTCCCTGGGCGCCGACTACTCCCTGGTCCGGGTCCTGTCTCCCGCCAAGGAAGCCGGCACAAGCACCCTGAAGGCCTCCAGGGATATCTGGAACTACCTGCCCAAGGTGGACCGCACCATCAAGATTCCCGCCTCCATGATGATGGGGTCCTGGATGGGGTCTCACTTCACCAACGACGACCTGGTCAAGGAGAGCCGGCTGGTCGAGGACTACGAGATCGAGACCGGCTTTGAAGGAACCCGCGAAAACGTTAGGGTCTGGGAATTTACCCTGACCCCCAGGCCTGAAGCCGCCGTGGTCTGGGGAAAGATCGAATACCGGGTCCGCCAACGGGACTTCATGCCCTTGCAAGCCCGTTACTTCGACGAAGAGGGCGAATTGGTGCGCACCCTCACTTTCAGCAACTTCCGGCGCATGGGGAACCGCCTGGTGCCGGCCCACATGGACATGCAACCCCACGACAAGCCCGGCGAGCGCACCACCGTGAGCTACGACGAGCTGGAGTTCGACCTGGACATCGACAAGTCCTTCTTCTCCCTGCGGACTCTCCGTCGCGGGAGGTAAGCGGTCATGACTCTTCCTTCCTGGTGGCTGATCGGCTGGCGCAATCTCGGGCGCAACCCGAGACGCACCTTCATCACGGCCCTGGGACTGGCGGCCGGCTATTTTGCCGTCATCTTCATGATCGGATTCGCCGACGGACTCAAGGTGGAGATGATTGAAAACGGCACCGGCCTGATGACGGGGCAGATACAGATCCACTCGCCCCGCTACAGGCCGGACCGCAGCCTCTACGAGACTATCGGGAGCCGCGCCGGAGCCGACTTCGAGGCCGTAATCCGGACGGCGCTCCAAGACCCCGCCGTGGTCGCGGCCGCTCCCCGCGTCTACGGCGCGGGCCTGTTGAGCTCGGGACAATCCACCAGGGGCGGCATGCTGATGGGCATCGATCTCGATCGCGAGCCCGGGGTCAGCCGCCTCGGGAATTCTCTGTCGCAAGGTCGGGCCCCCACCCCGGCTGCCAACGAACTGTTGATCGGGACCGAGATGGCCCGCCGGCTGGAACTGCAGGTCGGCGACGAGGTCATTCTGGTGGCGCCCGCGGCAGACGGCTCCATGGGAAACGACATCTTCCGGGTATGCGGGCTTTACCGGACGGGCATGGCGGAACTGGACGGCGCCTTCGCCCTGGTCCCGATCCGGTCGCTGCAACGTTTGCTGGCTCTCGATCCGGGGAGAATTCACGAGATCGCCGTCTCCACCACCGATCCCTGGCTGGCTCCGGAAGCCGGCCGGCGGCTGGCCGCCGAACTGGCGCCGCTGGGGGTGGAACTGGAGGTCCTCGACTGGACCGGGCTGCGGCCCGAAATGCTGGAGTACGCCCTGTTGATGGGTTCCTGGTACTCGATCGTGGTCATCATCGTCTTCGCCATCGCCCTGTTCGGCGTCGCCAACACCATGCTCATGTCCACCTTCGAGCGCCGCCGGGAGTTCTCGGTGATGCTGGCGCTGGGAGCCCGACCCCACCAGATACTGCTCACGGTGATTTCGGAAGCCACGGCGCTGGGATGGATCAGCCTGGTCCTGGGAGTGGCCGTCACCTTTCCGCTTATTGCCTGGTGGCACCAATACCCGATCGACCTGAGCTGGATTTACGGCGATCTCACCATGCTGGGAGCGCTGATACGTCCCGTGCTCAGGATCGAGTACAACTTCCCCATGTCCGTGTGGACCGGCCTGGCGTTGCTGCTGACCGCGGTGACCGCCGGTCTCTACCCCGCGGCGCGGGCCGCCTGGATGCCACCGGCGGACACACTCTCCGGCCTATGAGCTCCAAGACCGCCGTCATCGCCAAACTGGCCCTGCGCAACCTGAGAAGACAGGCCAGACGCAGCCTGCTGACGGCTGCCTCCATGATCGCCGGCGGCGCCCTGTTGATATTCAGCCTGATCCTGGGGGACGGAACCCACGAACAATGGATCGACTCGGCCGTGCGCATGGCCGACGGACACCTTGCGGTCCAGTCGGTCCGATTCGGGGACAGCCGCGCCCTGAAGGACAGGATGCCTTCGGAATATCGAGCCCTGGTGGAGCGAGCCCTGCGCCAGGGCGGCCTCCCCGGGGACATTTATGCCACGGTCCCCCGGCTCTCCGTCACCGGCATGGCCAGCTCGGCAGCCGGGGCGCGACCGGTTCGCATCCTGGGGGTGGACCCTGCCGTCGAGGCCGCCTTTTCCGTGCTGGACGAGAAGGTGAGGCAGGGCCGCTACCTCCAATCCGGCGACAGGCTGGCCGCCTTTGTGGGGATCGGGCTCCTGGAGGCCCTCGACCTGCGGCTGGGCTCCAAGTTCGTGCTCACCGCCCAGGATGCCGGCGGTGAGATCGCCGGCCAACTGGTTCGAGTGGTGGGGACCTTTCGCACGGGCATTCCCGAGGTGGACCGCTCGCTCCTGCATATTCCGCTTTCCACCGCCGGGGACTGGCTGGGCTGCAGCGGCGATGTCACCTCCATCGGGCTGCTGTTGGGCAACAGCCAGCAGGTGCCTCAGGCCCGTAGCTCGTTGCAGCAGAGGCTGTCGCGGCATCCGGGCTCGGACGAACTGCAGGTATTGAGCTGGCGGGAATCCCTGCCGGAGCTGGACGCCGCCGTCAAGATCGACGACTTCTCCAACTACCTCTTCCAGGGAATCCTTTTCGGCATCATCGCCCTGGGAATCGTCAACACGGTGCTCATGTCGGTGATGTACCGGCGCAGGGAGTTCGGCGTGCTTCAGGCCCTGGGTCTCACTCCCGGCCAATCGGCCAGCCTGGTTCTGGCGGAGGGCCTGTTTCTGACCGTCCTCAGCGGAACTATCGGCATTGCCCTGGGGCTGTCGGTCACCTGGTTTCTCTGGGGAGAGGGACTGGACCTGTCCTCCATGATGGACAACGAGTGGACGTTCTCCGGGGTGGTGATGGAGCCGGTGGTGGTTCCCAGTTTTCGGGTAGCCCGGATGGTGCAAGGGCTGTCATTCATTTTCCTCATTGGTATGCTGGCTTCCCTCTACCCGGCCCTGAGAGCCCTACGCATCGACGTCGCCGAGACCATGAAGTTCGAGCGCTGAAGGAGAGAGATCGTGGGCAATCCGGCCCTGCGTACCGAAGCCGTCTGGAAGGTCTTTCACCAGGAAGCGGAAGAGGTGCGGGCCGTGCGCGGCGTCACCCTCACTATCCAGCCCGGAGAGTTCGTGGTGCTGGCCGGCCCCTCGGGATCCGGCAAGACCACCCTGCTCAACCTGATCGGGGGATTGACCCGACCCACCGACGGCCGCGTGTGGGTGGACGGACTGGAACTGACCCGGATGGGCAGTCGCGAGCTTGCCCGGATGCGCCTGGAGAAACTGGGCTTCATCTTCCAGTCCTACAATCTGCTGCCGGTCCTGTCGGCCCTGGAGAACGCCGAGTTCCCGTTGCTGTTGCGCGGCATGGAACGCGAACAACGAGAGCGGCGCGTCCGGGAACTGTTCCAGCGCACCGGGCTGGCGGGACTGGAGCACCGCCGGCCCGGAAAGTTGTCGGGGGGTCAGCAGCAGCGGGTCGCCGTCATCCGGGCAGTGGTGGGAGAACCCGCCCTGGTCCTGGCCGACGAGCCCACCGCCAATCTCGACTCTGCAGCCAGCGACATCCTGCTGACGGTGATGGAGGAACTCAACCGGGACCTCGGAACCACCTTTATCTTCGCCACTCACGACTCCCGGCTCATGGAACGGTCCCGTCGCCTGATCCACCTGGTGGACGGTCAAATAGTCTCCGACCAATGGCAAGAGTCCCGGCGCGAACAATAGTTTCCGCGGCATTCCTCCTGGCCCTGGGGGCAATCCACGGCGGCCCCGGTCCGGCAGCGGCCCAGGCTCCCCTGATCCGGGGCTATTACCACAACCTTCCCCTGTGGAGCCGGGCGACCCCATCCCGCGCCGGATTCTTCGGCGACTTCAACCGCTTCCGGCTTATGAGCGAGCCTCGCTGGGGACCCCTTTCCCTGGAGGTCGCTTACGAGCATACCCTCGGCTTGAACCGGCAGCCGACTTCCCGGGCCCTGGCGATCGCAGGCCTTCCCGAAACCGTCCCTTGGCTGGACCTGCAGTGGAACCTTTGGGAAAAGGACCATCTGAGCTGGCAGCACCGCTTCGACCGCCTCAACCTGAGTTGGGCGCCCACCGGGAATCTGGACCTGACACTGGGGCGCCAAACCGTCTCCTGGGCAACCACGCTCTTTCTCACCCCGGCCGACCCCTTTTCTCCCTTCAATCCCGCCGACCCCTTTCGCGCCTATCGCGGCGGCGTCGACGCCGCCCGGCTTCAATTCCATCCGGGTCCCCTCAGCCGGGTCGAGGTGGTGGTCCGGCCAAGCCGCTCGGCCTCCGGCAGAGAGATCACCGCCTTGGGACGAGGTCTGGCTACCTGGAAAAACTGGGAATTCTCGGGTTGGGGCGGAGCCCTTTTTGACGAACCCGCCGCGGCCGGGGCCGTTTCCGGCTCGCTGGGTCCGGTGGCGCTGCGCGGCGAGGCATCGCTGCGCAGGATCCGCGGTGAAACCGTGCTCAGAGGAACCGTGGGAGTCGACCGCCGCCTCACCCTCTCCAACCGGGACCTCTACCTGGTGGCCGAGTACCAGCACGACGGCCTGGGCTCCGCCGGCGCCGGTGAAACCTCCTCGGTCCTGGAGTCCGAGGCCTTCGCCCGAGGCGAGCTGCAGGTGCTGGGGCGAGACGAGGCCGCTGTCCAGGCCCAATACCAGCTCCATCCCCTGTGGAGCCTGTCGCTGCTCTGGCTGTGGAACCTCAACGACCGCAGCTCCCTGCTGGCCCCAAGCCTCTCCTACTCGGCAAGCAACGAAGTCACCGTCACCGGCGGTGTTTTCAAGGGGTTCGGCGATGTCGCCCCGGGCTCGGAGGGACCGCCCGCCTCCGAGTACGGCGCCCTCGGCACCACTGCTTACGTTTCGCTGAGTATTTACTTTTGAAAGGGCGGGCTACATCCAACCCGGAAAGCCGATTCAGAATGGGCGGATGGAGAGGTTCAACCGCAGGTTTCGAGATGTACGCCTGAAGGTGAAGTGAAGTGTCGATCCCGCAGACGTCCAGCGCTGCGTGCTGCTTGGCGACATACGACCCGCTTACGGAACTCTCAATGCGTGATCGCGTTGGGATTCCTTACTCTGACCTGTTCAATCAACGTGTCAAAAAATGCATCGAACGTCTGAGACGTCTTCAGTATCGACGACCCTGAGTTGAAATCCACCTCCACCAGCACGAAGTCTTCGACGGCTCCAGTGGTCCAGGCTGGTGGCCGACGACCGGACAGGGAGGTCACACGCTCTCGAAAGAGACCACACCAGGTCGAGCCGTGCTTCTGGGAGATGCTATCTTCCGCAATGTTGAAGATCATAATGTAGCCAATCACGACCTCCGGTGAGTGAAGCTGGGCATTCGTCACTTCGCCAATCATGTCGTCGATTCGATTGGGCACGGTACCACCGAGATTCTTCAAAAGCGACTTCAGAGAGACTCCCAGGCGGTATTTGCCGTCGTAGCGCCACCCGACATCCCATCTCTTGTCGCGACCGGCGCCGGGAATCACCGCTTCTTTCTCGACATTCTTCAACCCGCGGCGCGTCAATTCCTGCACACAGAAGTCTGCCAACACTTCAAGCCGAGCCGTCGATGTCACCTTTTCTTCCGTGACAGCGATTCGATATAAATCGTCGATGGCGGCCTGGGCGGTAATCATGTGCAGACCAGCTACGTCGCTACAGCAAGCCCGCTTTTTGAGTCGATCTCGCCAACAGTCACGTCGACTGTTTTCAGCAGGCTAACGGAATCGTTCCGAAGTCGTTTCACCGCTTTACCGTGGTATACCGGGTCGACTTCGATGCCGATGCTGTTGCGGCCCCAAGCGGCGGCAGCCACCTGGGTCGATGCTGTTCCGGTGAAAGGATCCAGAACAGAGTCTCCGACAAAGCTGAACATCCTGATAAGGCGTTCGGCGAGGGCGACCGGAAAGGGCGCGGGATGATGCCGTGTCGACGCACCGGCGATATCTGTCCAGACCTGCCTAAAAAAAGTCTTGAAGCTTGCCTCAGAAAGCACGCTGAGCGTTCGAGCAGCGATGTCAGGTTTCCGGTAGCCGCCCGGCTTGCGCTGCATCAGGATGAACTCGATGTCGTTCTTGATCACGGCGTTAGGCTCGTACGGTTTGCCCAGGAAGCCACCCGTTCCTCGCTCCACTTCGTGCGCGGCGTTAGCGATCTTGTGCCAGATTATTGGCGCCACATTGTCGAATCCCAGCGCCCGGCACCGGTTCTGAATGGCGGCGTGCAGGGGAACCACAGTATGGCGGCCACCGTTCCTGCGCCGCGACAGACAGACGTCGCCCACCACACAGATGAGCCTCCCACCGGGCACCAGTGCCCTGTGACAGACCCGCCAGACCGCATCCAGTTCATCCAGGAACTCGTCGTAGTCTACGATCCAGCCCAATTGGCCTGCGGCACGACGGTACTTCTTGAGGGTCCAGTACGGCGGCGACGTAAGCACAAGATGGACCGACTCGGCGGGCAGGACCGCGTAGCGAGCATCTCCGAGCAGCACTCGATGGCGCGTGGGTACCTGCACCACCGCCGCTTCAATCATTGCCATCGCGGATGGATCCTTCGCAATCCGCGGTAGATCGCGCGAAGGGGCGTCCAGATTCCTGAACGATTCCGGAACCAATGCGTCGAGCGGCCTGCTAGTGTTCATCTCACTTGTATCCCAAGGACGAACTCATCAACAGCAGGAAACTGTCCGAAATGAAACTACGTATCGATGGATCGGCTTCCCGTGCAGCGAAGGAAGCGCGGATATCCGAGGGAGGGCAAAATACATGTGCAACACCCAAAGAATACCATGATCTGCCGCACTACCGGTACGATCTGTTCCCGCCGCCAAGCGACGGAATGGTTCCTCCACCATTCCCCCACCGGTCTCCTCCTGACAGCACCCTCGTCCGTGATAGACTTACGCCGCGCCCGGACCCACCCCAGCGCGGGTGACGGTCCCCATTGCCGGGGCTGACGCCGCCGATCCATCCGGAGAATTCAAAGGAGCCGCCATGAAAATCGCCAACCTTCGCGGACCCAGAGACCTGCACATCGAAGAGCGACCCCTGGACACCAGCAACCTGAAGCCGGACGAAATCTGGATCCGGACCCGGGTGAGCGCCCTGAAGATCGGGACCGACCGAGGCAACTACGAGGGGGCCGAACACGTCCCCGGAGCCCCGGTATATCCCCGGTGGGTGGGAGACAGCAACCTGGGAATCGTGATGGGAGTGGGCAGCGCGGTCCGTCGGGTTCAGGTCGGGGACCGGGTGGTGACCCGGCAACCCCATCAGTCGGAATACATCACCAACGAGGCGGCCAGCATGGTGAAGGTTCCCGAGGGGGTGGACGACGAGGACGCGGTCTGGGCTCACCTCTACGCGCTCAGCTCCTTCTGCTACCGCAAGGCCCATTTCGAGCCAGGCGAAAACGTGGCGGTGGTCGGACTGGGAACGCTGGGTCTGGGAGCGGTGGCCCTGGGGCCGCTGTTCGGTGCTCACCTGATTGCAATCGGGAACAGTCCCACCCGCCTGGAGATGGCCCAGCGGATGGGGGCTCACGAGGGCTTCCTCTACAACGACCCGGACCTGAAAGCCAAGCTGGACGACGTCACCGGTGGCTCCGGAATCGACCTGGTGATCCTGACGGCCAATCCCTGGCCCGCCTACCGAACCGCCCTCGAGATTGTGCGACAACACGGCCGAGTATCCATCGTCAGCCTGTTGGGGCGGGGTGAAACCGATCTGGACTTCAATCCGCTTTCCATGTCCCTGTTCTACACCCGGGGCATTTCGCTGCACGCCGTTTCGGGGCCGACGGGGTATCTCTATCCGGACGGGGGCGGCGGTTCCACCATGGAAAACCGCTTCTCCAACGATCGAGCCGCCGAGCACATGCTGTTTCTAATGAAGACGACCTCGCTGGAACCCAAGAAGCTGATCACCCACCGCTTCCACTACTCCCGGATGGTGGAAGCCTACGAGATGATCTACCATCGGGAAAAAAACATGCTGGGTGTCCTGTTCACCTGGGAAGACTGAGGAGAATTCCGTGCGACGCTTATGGTTGGCGACCGCCTTTGCGATGCTGGCGGGAATCGCGCTGCGGCCCGGCCTGGACCCTGTTGCCGGCTCCAAATACCGAGTCGTCCACGGTTGGCCTCAAGCACCCGAAGGATCCCCCTTTGCCGGGGTCGCCGGTGTGGACGTGGATTCGCGAAACCGCGTCTTCATCTTCCAGCGCACCGACCCGCCCATCCTCTGTCTGGACGGCCAAACCGGCAAGCTGCTGGCTTCCTGGGGCGAGGGCCGGTTCACCGAGGCGGCCCACGGCCTGGAAGTCGATCCCTGGGATAACGTGTGGGTGGTGGACGTGGGCCACCACCAGGTCTTCAAGTTCAGCCCCAAGGGAGAGTTGTTGATGACCCTGGGAACCAAGGGAACTCCCGGCCTGGGTCCCGCACGATTCAACAAGCCCACCGACGTGGCCGTGGCCCGCAACGGGGAGATTTACGTCGCCGACGGCTACGTGAACAGCCGGGTGGCCAAATTCTCCGCTGACGGAAAATTTCTGATGGACTGGGGCAGCAAGGGCGACCGGCCGGGGCAACTGAACACGCCTCACGGCATCGCCGTAGACGGCCAGGGCCAGGTCTACGTGGCCGACCGGGGAAACCAGCGCATCCAGGTGTTCGATGCCGAAGGGATCCTGCTCCGCCACTGGAACAGTCCCCGCATGCGCCGGCCCTGGGGCCTCGATATCGGAGCCGACGGCTCGGTTTTCGTGGCTGACGGAGGGGACCTGGTCCATCGGGACAAGAAGGAACGGATCCTGAAGTTCAGCGCCGAGGGCAGGTTGTTGGATCTGTGGGGCTCCTTCGGAAGGTACGACGGACAGTTCTACTGGGCCCACGACGTGGCGGTGTCACCGACCGGAGAGGTCTACGTCTGTGACGTGCTGGGCCGCCGGGTCCAGAAGTTCGTGGCCGGCCCCTCCGGCTGACAGAGGGAACGGCCGCTACCCGTGTCGAACAGGTGGGCCTTGGACAGATCCAGGCTCACCCTTTCGGGTGGGGGCTGGCCCGCCGCTTCAGGCCCCCAAAGCGCCAGCAGCGTATGGACGCCGGCCTTGAGATAGAGCAGGACGCTGCTGCCCATCGGCTCCACCACCTCCACCTCGATCTCCAGCCGCACAAGACTTGAGCTCCCGTCAGGCCCGGGCGCGCACGTGAGAATGTGTTCCGGGCGAATGCCCAGCGTGACCTGTCGGCCGCTCCAGTCCCGATGAAGATTCAGCTCTGAAAGCGGCAGCCGCAGGCTTTCGGTTTCCAGCCGGAGTTCCCCGTCCTGAGCGGCCACCCGCCCCTCCAGGAAGTTCATCTCCGGCGATCCCAGAAATCCGGCCACAAACCGGTTGGCCGGCCGATTGTAGAGGTTGAGGGGAGTATCCACCTGCTGGAGGACTCCCTGGTTCATGACGGCGATGCGGTCCCCCATGGTCATGGCCTCGACCTGGTCATGGGTCACGTAGACGGTAGTCACTCCCAGCCTGCGGTGGAGCTTGACCAGCTCGATCCGGGTGGCCACACGCAGCTTGGCGTCCAGGTTGGACAGGGGTTCGTCCATCAGGAACGCCTTGGGCTCGCGGACGATGGCCCGTCCCAGGGCCACCCGCTGGCGTTGCCCGCCGGAAAGCTGCTTGGGACGCCGCCCCAGCACCTCCTCGAGCTCCAGCATTCGGGCGACCGATCGGACCTGCTGTTCGATGCCCTCGCGTTTCCCCTTCCAGGCCCGGCGGTCCAGCATCCAGGCCAGGGGGCCGTGGGGAGGTGTCCGCAGGCGCAAGCCGAAGGCCAGGTTCTCCCGCACGTTCATGTGGGGATAGAGGGCGTAGTTTTGAAACACCATGGCCACGTCCCGATCCTTGGGAGAAAGGGTGTTCACCCGGCGTTCCCCGATAAAGATCTCTCCCCGGG
>JAPPFQ010000442.1 GCA_028875135.1 Acidobacteriota bacterium | reverse complement strand
GAGCAGGACGTCGATGTCTTTCTTGAGGTCAAAGCCGATCAGCATCAGATCGTTGTGATTCAGGCACTTCCAGGCGCTGCCCAGAAAGAAACAGGACTCCTCCCGGGTGAAATTGCCGATGGAAGACCCCAGGAACAGCACCAGGTTGCGCCGCCGGTAGCGATGGTTCAACCACTTCAGGCCATGGAAGTAGTCCCCCACCAGCCCCCGGGTGCTCAAGTCGGGGAACCGGGCCTCGACCGTGCCGACCAGCCCATCCATGGACGATGCCGAGATGTCGATGGGCACGTACTGAAAATCCAGCCCGGATTGCGTGAACCGTTCCAGGAAGAGCGTGGTCTTGCGGCTGAGTCCGGGGCCAAGCTCCACCAAGTTGAAGGGCTGTCCCGCCACGCAGGCGGCGATCCTCTCCCACTGGCTCTCCAGAATCTCCAGTTCGCACCCGGTCAGGTAGTATTCCGGCAAGCGGGTGATCCGGCGGAACAGCTCACTGCCCTGACGATCATAGAAATACTTGGAGGGAATGGACTTGCGCGCCGCCGAGAGGCCCGACAGCACGTCCAGGGCAAAGGCGTCCCGCTCGTCGAAGGAGTCGGCATAGTCCTTCGCGCCCAGGATCTTGACGCTTGCTGGCAAGTTCTCCTCCCTCAGCTCAGGTCCTTCGCCAGTCGAATACCCGTGAACTGCCAGCGCTTGTCGCACTGGAAGAAGTTGCGGTAGCTTGGGCGAATGTGGCTCCCGGGCGTGGCGCAGGACCCGCCTCTGAGAACCATCTGGTTGCTCATGAACTTTCCGTTGTACTCGCCGAGCGGCCCCCGGTCCTGCCGGTATCCGGGATAGGGCAGGTAAGCGCTTCCCGTCCATTCCCAGACGTCCCCGAACAGTTGGCGCACCTTCGGCTGCTCCTCCCTGGACCCGCACCCACAGGGCGCCGGATGGAAGCGACCGTTCTCCAGAAAGTTTCCCTGCAGCGACCCCCCATGCTGCCGGGCAGCCCTTTCCCATTCCGCCTCGGTCGGCAGGCGCCTGTCCTCCCAACGGGCATAGGCGTCCGCTTCATAGAAGCTGACGTGGGCCACCGGCTCTGCCGGATCCAGGGGACGGGATCCTCTGAGGGTGACGATCTCCCAATCGCCGCCACGCCGGTCCCAGTAGAGGGGCGACCGCCATCCGTTCTCACTGACGGCGTCCCAGCCATCGGAGAGCCACAGCAAAGGCTCCCGGTAGCCGCCGTCCTTCATGAATTCGAGATACTCCCCGCAAGTCACCGGGCGATCCATCAGCCCGTAGTCGGAAAGCCAGGTCTTGTGACGGGGCCGCTCGTTGTCCCAGGCGAATCCCCGGTCGGGAGCCCCCATCTCGAACATCCCGGCTTCGAACTCGTGAAATGTCGGCGGGGAGGGCTCGGGGGCGGGTCGGGTTCCATCCCCGTCACAGGCCCGATAGGTCGGCCTCAAGGGATTGCTCGCCAGGATGTGCTTGACATCGGTGACCAGCAGCTCCTGATGCTGCTGCTCATGGTGCAGGCCCAGCTCCACCAAGTCCGCGAACTCGGCAAAACGACCCTGCTCCAGCCCACCGATCAAGCCCACCAGCTTCTCGTCGACCTCGGCGCGGTAGGCAAAGACCTCCTCCACCGTCGGCCGGGACAGGGTCCCTCGAATGTCCCGGTCCACGCGCTCCCCGAAGCTCTGGTAGTAGGAGTTGAAGACGAAGTAGTAGCGGGGATGACAGGCCCGATAGTTGTCGGCAAATTCCTCCAGGATCATGCGCTCGAAAAACCAGGTGGTGTGGCCCAGGTGCCACTTGGGAGGACTGACATCGGGCATGGACTGAATGACGTAGTCCTCAGTGCACAAGGGCCGGCAGAGATCCCGGGTGGTTTGCCTTACTGTCTGAAAAGCGTTTGAAAGCTCGGATCGATTCATGGGGGAACTAAGGACAGGCTGCCGGGCGGTCCATAAAGGGCTCAACCGCAAGTGGGGCGAGTCCTCGACACAATTTCGAAGGCGCCCGGCAGAGTCCTGGGTGTCCGAAGCCGCAACAGGTCCTTGCCCGCACAATTCCTGCAATCGCAAAATGGCAGATCAGCCTACCACACAAGCTATCCACGGTCGAGGGACGGAAAAGGAGTTATCCACGAAGGGGAAAGGCGAACCACAAATGGACACGAATGAACACGAATGAACGGATTGAGGAGTTGAGGTGTTTCCAGAATTCGGCAGCGGGATCGTTACCGGAAATGGCCACAAAAGGCACAAAAACACAAAAAGAGCAGAACGATGAGAAACGACCAAGGTATGCGGGTTTTGTGTGATCAGATCCGGCAGACGACCTTCGACCTGTCCAGAAGATTCGTTTTGTGACTTTTGTGCTTTTTGTGGTTAATCCTCATTGCTCACCAGGTCGCACCCGGAATTGAAAGAGGCAGAACATCGCGTTCGCCGGCAAAATGTCCTGACCCGCTGCGATTTTTGCAAACGGCTCACGAGCTAATCTATTCGTGTTCATTCGTGTCCATTTGTGGTTCGTCTTCATCAACGATTGCCCGCTGTTCCACCATCGCCCCCGAGAGGGCTTGGCGCCGTCTCTCGCCTGAATGGGCAAGCAGTTATTATGTAACTGGCTATGCGGAAGAGCGGAGGTCGGGGTTGCGCACCATTGTCTGGTTTCGGGGAAAAGACCTGAGGGTTGGGGACCACGAGCCCCTTGCGAGGGCGGCCGCCGAGGGTGAGGTGATCCCCCTGTTCGTTCTCGAACCGCGGTTCTTCGGGCCGGGGCGGGTCCGCCGTGCGCCCCACCGGATGCAGTTCCTGCTGGAATCGCTGGCGGGGCTTCAGGAAGGTCTGTCGCAGCGGGGCAGCGGGCTGGTTCTGCTGGAAGGACCGAGCACGTCGGCGCTGCCGAGAGTGGCCGCCCAGTGGAAGGTCGACCGCGTCTGGGCCCATAGGGGCTCCGAACCCGGCGGGCGGGCTCGGGACGACGAGGTCGCCAGTGCCCTGGACGTCCCGCTCAGACTCTTCGAAGGGGAGACTCTGGCGCCCCCGGGGAGCATCCGGACCCGGGCCGGCCGGCCCTTTTCGGTCTTCACGCCCTTCAAGCGGGCTTTCCTGGAAGGGGGATTCCTCCACCGGGCGCACCCCGCTCCCGAGAGCCTGCCCCCACTGCCCTCCTGCATCGGCCTGAAGGCCGGAGGGATACCGGACTGCTCCGACATCGGGCTCAAGCACAACCCCCAACTCCTCCCCGGAGGAGAGCAAGCCGGCCGCAGCCGCCTGCGGAAGTTTCTCACCGGCCCGGCCGATCTCTACCAGACTCTCCGCCACCGCCTGGACCGGGAGGGGAGCAGCCGCCTCTCAGTCGATCTCAAATTCGGAACTCTTTCGGTACGCGAGGTCTGGCAGCGGACTTGGGAAATCCTTGGGGATACACCTTCGGGCACCGCATTCAGGGATCAACTCCTGTGGCGGGAATTCGGCTACCACTCTTTGTGGGACCGCCCGGAGGTGCTCCAGCGGCCATTCCGATCCGACTTCCTCGGCTTTCCCTGGAAATCTGACGAAGAGCTCTGGACCGCCTGGACCGAAGGCCGCACCGGCTTCCCCCTGGTGGACGCCTCGGCCCTGCAGTTGCTCCGGGAAGGCTGGGTCCCCAACCGGGCGCGGATGATATCAGCCAGCTTTCTGACCAAGCAGCTGCTCATCGACTATCGGCTGGGCGAGGCCCACTACATGAAGTACCTGGTGGACGGCGACCCGGCCCAGAACAACCTGGGCTGGCAGTGGTCGGCGGGCTGCGGCTGCGACGCCCAACCCTGGTTCCGGGTGTTCAATCCCGTCCTCCAGGGAGATCGATTCGACCCGTCAGGAGGCTATGTCAGACGATGGCTCCCCCGGTTGGACCGGCTGCCCAACCGCTATATTCACCGCCCCTGGGCGGCCCCCGCCCGCGTCCTCGAGGCAGCGGGCGTCCGGCTGGGACAGGACTATCCCTATCCCGTGGTGGATCATTCCCGCGCCCGGGACCGGTTCCTAAAGGTGGCGCGCAACTACCTGCGCGGCCGGGGTGGCGATGCGGAAGCGTAGTCCCGCTTCAAGAATTCAATCGCCAGACGCCGTAGTTCAGGTAGGCGGCATACCCCACCCAGGCAAGATAGGGCAGCAGGAGCAGAGCCGCCACCAGGCTGTGGGGTTTGAAAGCCAGAAACGTGATCAGGATCGCCACCCAGAGCAGCAGGATCTCAACCAGGGCGGCGCCGGGCTGGCGAAGGCCGAAAAAGAGGAAGGACCAGGCGATGTTCAGCAGCAACTGTAGCCCGAACAGGGCAAAGGCCAGCCGGGCTTCCTCGAACCCCGACCGGCTCCAGACCTGCCAGGCCGCCACCGCCATCAGCACGAAGAGCGTGGTCCAGACCGGTCCGAAGACGCTGTCCGGAGGCGTCCCGGGCGGCTTGACGAGCCCGGGATACCAGTCTTTGACCGATTCCGCCGTCGCCAGCGAGCCGACATAGCCGGCTCCCAGACATACCAGGAGTAGTGCAGCCAGGACACCCAGAGATTGCATCGGTTAAACCTCCTCGCGGCATGGCGTCGCTGCCTGACTTCCAGACGAGAGCCGGGCTACGCGTCTGAGCATGCTCTCGAAGATCAGCCGGTGCAGAGGATAGAGCCCGTACCAGTAGGCCAGTCCCGCCAGCCCCAGGGGTTCGAACTCGGCCGTCTGCCGAATGACGCAACCGGACCCGGAAGGCTCCACCTCGAACTGCAGCCAGGCTCGACCCGGCAACCGCATTTCTGCCGAAAGTCGCAGCAGCCGATCGGGCTCGTAGGCCTCGACCCGCCAGAAGTCGATGGCCCCCCCCACCGACGGATGCTCCGGATCCTTGCGGCCGCGCCTCAGGCCCGGTCCGCCGGCCATCAGATCCATCCACCCCCGTAGCCTCCAGAGCCAGTTGAAGGCGTACCATCCGGCCTCGCCTCCAATCCTGCGGATCGGTGCAAAGGCGGCGCCAGCCCCGGCTTCGACCCTTTGCGCCCGGGAGTCGACCAATCGGGCGCCGTAGCGCACGCCGGCCATTCCCCGGACTGTCCCCGACGAGGAGAGGGCGTCGGACCAGCGGGTCTGGGCGAATTGACGATCTTCGTTCACCAGGGCGCGAGCGATCGATTCCCGGAGCGTGCGCGGCCGAATGTCGAATCGGTCGAGCGCCTTCGGCTTCTTGACGACCGTCTCGTTTCTGAGGCTGTCGACCAGCTTGCGTCCCACACGGGCGTAGACCGGAGTGACCAGGCCAAGCCACAGGCCCGACAGCCGCGGGGACAGAAGGGGAACCGGGATCATCACGCGGCGGAGTCCGCGCTGCCTGGCGTATTCCCTCATGATGTCGCTGTAGGAAGCCCGGTCCCGCCCGCCGATCTCGAAGACGCGGCTCTCGGAACCGGGAAGCTCCAGCGCAGCCACCAGGTAGGCGATCACATCCTCGACGGCGATTGGCTGAGACTGCGTTCGCACCCATCGCGGGGTGATCATCACCGGCAGCCGGTCCACCAGGGCGCGAATCATCTCAAACGACAGGCTGCCTGATCCGATAATGATGGAGGCGCGAAACTCCAGCGTGGGAACGCCGGAGTGCCTGAGGATTCGGCCCACCTCCTGACGGCTGGCCAGGTGGCTGGAAAGATCGTCCTGGCCGCCCAGCCCTCCCAGGTAAACGATCCGCCCCACCCCTGCCCCGCGGGCCGCCTCCGCAAAGGCTCTGGCGGCGAGCCGGTCCGCTTCGGCAAAGCTGTCCTCCGACGCCATGGAATGGACCAGGTAATAGGCCGTCGAGACGCCTCGCATGGCGGCTGGAAGCGTCTCCGGCCGCGTCAGGTCCCCACCGACCACCTCGGTGCCGGGGCCGACCCGCACCCTGAGAAACTCCGGGTGTCGCGCCAGGCAGCGGACCGACCGGGATTGCTCCTCGAGTCTCGCCAGCAGCCTGCCGCCGATGTATCCGGTGGCGCCCGTAACCAGTATCCGCCCTCCGGCTTCGACCGAACCCAATCTCGGCTCACCGGCGTCGACCAATGGCAATTTAAGTTGCTGCCTTATTGCTGGCAAGGGGCTCCTTTCCAATCCGGATAGCGCTCGATCAACCGTTCCCGGCGATAGCGAAAGATCCGGGAGAGATCCGGCGCCACCAGCCACCGGTCGACCAGCCGGCCTCCCCAGACCGCGTAGCGCACGCGATCCTCGACCAGCGTGCCGCCCTCCACCGGGCGGAAGCGGTGCTGGTGAATCCATCGGCGATAGGGCCCCCGGACCTGTTCGTCTACAAAGAGACCGGGGGGATCCCAGGCCGTGATGCGGCTCCGCCAACGCAAGGGAATCCCTCGGAGCCGGAGCCGGTAGTCGATTTCCGTGCCTGCCTGGATGGCAACCGGCGCCGGATCGACGATTTGAAAGTGCAGCCAGGGCGGCGTGAGCAGATCCAGGTTCCGCGCGTCCGCGAAAAAGGGAAAAATCTCCTCTGGAGTCCGCCGGATCAGAACCGCACTGTGCAAGTCGAATAGTCTCACGCCGGTTGCCCGCAGAAAAATCGTGGTGCCGACTGCAACTGAAGGAGGTCCATCTGTTTTCGTGTCTATTCGTGGTTCAACTTCAACAACGATTGGCCGCATTCCGTCGAATGAGCAACGCGGAAGGGCTGGACCGAGCCTCCCCCCACAGCATCAGCCTTCGCCTCCCGGCGCTGCTTTGCGGCGTCGCGTATGCCCCCCTTCGCATCAGCCTTCGCCTGCGGCTCGGCTTCTGCTCCCCCTCAAGGGGGGAGTGATACTCGTGCGTTGTATGCAGGCCTCAAGAATCACTCCCCCCTTGAGGGGGAGTCGGCGAGGCAAACTCGGCGTCCCTTCGACCAGGCCGCAGCCCGCAGCCGAGCCGGAGGGGGGCCAACGCGGCGCCCTGAAAGTGCCGCCCGCAGTCGAGCCGGTGGGGGGCAAGTCTCCGAAGTTCGTAGAAGGCCCCTGTTTCACCCTCCTACGATCCGCACCTCAGACTGGGGCACAGCCAATCAGGAATCCGCTCCCTCGGTAGCGTCGGGTGGGGAAGACAACCCGACGGCTTTCAGCAGAAAGCGGGCGGACTGGGCGGGAGACTCCCCATCCACGTCCACCCGCTTGTTGGCGGCTCTCATGGTCCCGTCATCGATGATCCCGTCAAAGACTTCCAGCGCCCTGACCAGCTCGGCCCTGCGGGCGGCGGCTGGGGAAAGAACCAGCACGGCGTCATAGGGCGGCAGCGCCTGCAGCGGATCGGCCAGTACCGACAGGTCGTACTCGATGATGCGGCCGTCGGTGGTATAGGCGGAGATGACATCCACCACACCCTCGCGGGCGGCGGCGTACATGAGGCTGGGGTCGAAGGTCCGCCGCTCCCTGAAGTCAAGACGGTAAGCCTCTCGCAGGGCTGCCCATTCGGGCCGGACAAAGAACTCGAAATCGGCCCCGATCGTCATTTGAGGGGCGTGGCCGGTGAGGTCCCGGATCGAGGCGAGCTTCAGGGCCTCCGCCTTGCGCCGGGGAACTGCCAGGCCGTAGTTGTTCTCGAACCCCAGCGTCCCCAGGACCCGGACCTGGTGCTCCCTCTGGAGCCAAGCCTTCATCTGCTCGAGCAGGTCCGCCCGCGGGGGGAGATCCTTGCGTTTCATGACGTTGGCCCAGATGGTACCCGAGTAGTCCACGTAGCAATCGACGTGCCCGGCGGTCAGGGCGTCGAACAGGATCATGGAGCCCATGCTGGATCGGTTCTCCACTCGAAGACCGGCTTGGGTCAATCTCTGGGAGATTGCCTCAGCCAATACGTACTGCTCGGTGAAGGGCTTGGCCCCAACCACCACCGCGGCCGACCCCTTTGCGGTGGGAATCTGCAGAATCAGGGTCGAGAACAGGATGACCAGCAGTCCGGCCCCCGCCAGCCAGCCCTTGGTTCGGCTGCGGCCGGCCACGGCCAGCTCCCCCAGGCGAATGAGCTGATCCAGCACGATAGCCAGAACCGCCGCGGCCCCGCAGCCGACCAGGACCGCGGTGGAGTTCTGGGTCTGCAGGCCGCTGAAGATGTAGTTGCCCAGGCTGGTGGCGCCGACCGGAGTGGAAAGGGTGGCCGACCCCACCACCCAGACGGTGGCCGTGCGGATGCCGGCGATGATCACCGGAGCCGCCAGCGGAAGCTCCACCCGGAAGAGTCTCTGCCGGGAGGTCATGCCTAGTCCCTCGGCCGCTTCCAGGATGTCCGGGGCCACCCCCAGGATGCCGGTGACCGTGTTGCGCAGGATCGGCAGCATGCTGTAGAGGAGCAAGGCGATGAAGGCGGGGAGGAAGCCGATCCGGCCCAGCAGGGGGACCATCAGCGCCAGCAGGGCCAGTCCCGGAATGGTCTGGGCCACGCTGGCGACCGTGAGCACCGGCCATTGCAGCGATTTCACCCGGGTCACCAGAATGGCCAGGGGCAGGCACACGGCGATTCCGCTGGACAGGGCCACCAGAGTCAGGGTCAGGTGATGCCCCAAGTAGTCGGGCAGAAGCCTCAACTGGTCGGCCAACGCCGATTCGGTCATTGCCCCTCCCCCCCGGAACGCAGCATGGATTCCACCTGGTCGGCCTGGCGCCTGGGTGTCTCCATCAGGGCGGCGATATAGGGGTGACTCGGGTTCCGCAGGATCTGCCTGGGAGTGCCCGTGCCCATCAGGACACCCTGTTTCATCACGGCAATGCGATCGGCCAGCAGCAGGGCCTCGGTCATGTCGTGGGTGACCATCACCACCGTCAGGTTCAGCGTCTGCTGCAGGCGCTTGAACTCCCGTTGCAGGCCGTCGCGGGTTATGGGATCCAGGGCGCCGAAAGGTTCGTCCATCAGCATGATCCTGGGCCGGGCCGCCAGCGCTCGCGCCAGCCCCACCCTCTGGCGCTGCCCCCCCGACAGCTCATCGGGCTTGCGGTCGCGATGGGTCCGGGGAGAGAGCCCGGTCAGGTGCAGCAGTTCGTCGACGCGGTCCCGGCAGGCGGCGGGTTCCCAGTTGAGAAGCCTCGGCACCACCGCCACGTTCTCGGCCACCGTCATGTGGGGAAAGAGGCCGACCCCCTGAAAGACGTAACCGATCCCCCGGCGCAGAGCCACGGGATTGACCCGGGAGACGTCCCGATCCTCCACCAGGATCCGGCCCCGGGAGGGCTCCACCAGGCGGTTGATCATCTTGAGCAGGGTCGTTTTTCCGCAGCCCGAGTCACCCAGCAGCACCAGCAATTCGCCGGCGCCGACCTCCAGGTCGACTCCCTGCACGGCGAAGCTCCGGCCCCGGTCATAGGTCTTGGACGCCTGCTGGATTTGAATCATGATGGAGCGATCCTGCTGTCGAGGCCGGTTTCCCCGGCCGCTCGGATGACGGCCTCCGTCTTTTCCCTTCCGGTTCGGGCTACCTCCTCCAGGTCTCGCGTCCAGTACTGGGGATTGAAGAGTTCCAGGGAAAGAAAGCCCCCGTAGCCAGTGGCCTCCAGATCTCCCAGGAAAGAGTTCAGGGGAAGAATGCCGTCCCCGGGATGGACGCGGTCGGCGTCGGTCTGCTCGAACCGGGGAGGCGAGGCGGGAGCATCGTTGAAATGGCACACGGCAATGGCCTTGGAGGACAGGTCTCTTATGCCGCCGAAGCCGGAACCGCCCCGGTAGAGGTGAAAGGGATCCAGCACCAGGCAGCCGTGGGGATGGTCGGCCTGCCGCACGATGGCCAGCGCCTGTTCCAGTTGAAAGACGTTGTGCTGGAATCCCAGGAACTCCATGGCCGGCCGCACGCCGAAGGCTTCGCCCTCCTCCAGCAGTTCGCGGTAACGGGCCGCCGCCAGAGCAATGTCCAGGTGAGGAGCGTCGGGAACCGGCGAGGCCACGATGTGGGCCGCACCCACGGCTGCCGCCTGCTCCAGCCGCCTGCGTGCCTCGCGGTAGGCGGCTTCCTTGTGGAACCCCTGGCTCTGCATCCAGTCCGACAGGGTGATGACGCTGGCCACCGCCAGGCCCGAGTCCTCCAGGATCCGGCGCAGCTCGGCCAGGGACCGGCCCGACTGCTCGAATCGGGTCAGATCCTCGGTCCAGAGCTCGATGGCCGAGTAGCCGGTCCGGGTCGCGATGTCGATTTTCTCCAACAGGCCCGCCGGCCGGATGGTGCTGGTATTCAGGCAGAGAGGCCACTGGCGCATGGCGTTTTCCATGGGGGAGCGCGGTTTCGAGTTCCGGCCGGCTTCAGGCGCCGGAGAGAACACGGTTCACTGGCGCGCCCACCGATCCAGTTCGCCGAAGAGGGGTGCGGCTCCCAGCTCGGCTTTCCATCCATCGCAGAGACAGGCGATGGGCGCCTTGAGAGCGGGCAGCGGGTCCGCTCCCGGGGTCATGCCGGAGGCCTGGCCGCGCAACCAGTCCAGAAGCTCCTGCAGGCTGCCCATGCCTGAACCGGCCAGCTCCGAATGCAGTTGCGGCTGGACGGTCTGCTCGAACTCCCGCTTGCGGTCCACATCCACGATATCGGGAATCAACAGTCCAGCCGGTCCCAGGTCCAGATCCAGGCGGGCCAGGAGTTCCCCGTACACCTGGCGGGCCAGGCTCTCGGCCCTGCCGCTCACCTCGGTCAACAGTTCCATTCCCTTCACGGACGAGCGTCCCCGCGGCGCAAGCTGGCAGTAGAATTTCAGCTTGGGCTCGGTTCCGGAGGGGCGGACCGTAACCACGAAGTCGTCCATGGACATCCGGATCACGTTCCTGGGCAGCTTGTCCGACTCGCTGACGAAGGGCCCGAAACGCTCCTGGTCCCAGTAATCCAGGATGTGACGCACCGGATGGCCCGCCAGCGTCCGCGGCGGCGTGTCTCTCAGTGAGGCCATCAGCCGATCCCTCCTGGACACGCCCCCGGCCCCGGCCATGGCGATGGAGCGGCCCACATCGGCATAGCCTCCCAACTGCTCCAGGATCCCCACGTAGTAGTCCAGAAGGGTGCGCCCCTGCAGCCGCAGCCTCTGGTAGAGGGCAGCCAGCACCATGCAGGCCGGAGCGGCATCCTTGTCCCGTATGGTGGGGATCATGATCACCCCGTGGCTCTCCTCGGCGGCCAGCACCAGGTCCCGCGGCCTGGCAACCACCTGGCCGTATCTTCCGGTCCGTTCCAGGGACTTCAGCACGTCGGCGACATACTTGAAGCCGACCAGCAGGTCATCCACGATCTGGGAGCCGCCGGCCCTCTCCACGATTCTGCCCAGGATTCGTGTCGTGACCAGGGTCTCCACCACCAGGCCCCTCCTGCGCGGCCCCTCGGGATCCAGCATCAGGAAGTATCCCAGAATGGCGGCAATCCGGTTCCCGTCCAGGTGGACCCAGGAGCCGCCGGCCTGCCTGACCTCCAGTCCGACCCGGTCGGCATCGGGATCGCTGGAAAGGACCACCCCCGCGCCGATCTCGTCGGCGAATTCCCTGGCGGGTGCGGTGGCCTGGGGCACCTCCGGATTGGGGGCCTTGAAGGGGATGACAGCGAAGGAACCGTCGGCGTCCTGACCCGGCGGGGTCCGAACCGGAAAGTTCAGCCGGCTCAGCAGGTCGCCCACCGTCTTCAACCCGCAACCGCAGAGGGGCGTGTAGACCACGGGCAGGTCGGGCCGAGGGGTGAAGGTGTCTCCATACAGCTCCAGGTAACCGTCCAGGTAGTCCTGGTGGAGATCCTCGGGGATGCCCCGCACCAGGCCCCCGGCAAGCGCCTGGGCGAAGGGCAGGCTCCGGATGGCGGTCGCCTCCCGCATGGCGTCCATCAGGGCCTGGTCCTCCGGCGCCACCGGCTGGCTGCCGAAGGCGTCATAGACCTTGACCCCGTTGTCGTCCGGGGGGTTGTGGGAGGCCGACAGATTGATTCCTCCGGCAGCGCCCAGACGGCCGATGACAAAAGACAGCTCGGGAGTGCTGATCACCGCCTGCTCGGCCCGCGGCTGCGCGAAATAGGCCGTGATGCCGTTGCCGGCATAGATCTCGCAGGCCAGCCTCCCCAGCGAGCGCGAGGAGGTGCCCAGCAGCGGGTGTTCCTCTCCCAGAAATCGGTAAGTTCCGGCCAGGTCCTTGAAGACTCGAACATCGTTGGCCACCACCACGGTCAGATCGCGGCGGCCCGGATAGGCGGCCCTCAGGTAGTGGCAATGCCCCTGGACGGTCATGGCCACGGTGGCGGGATTGAGCCGGTTGGCCCCGTATCCGACCCTGCCCCTGCGGCCGCCGGTCCCGAAGGGAAGCACTTGCCAGAAGGCGTCGAAGAGCAGGTCCACCTGACCGGCCTGGAGGTGCCGACGCAGCACCTCGGGCTCGGCGTAAGGCACCTGCCCCGAGATCCACAATTCCAGGTTGCGGGACGCCTCATGACCCCGGTCCCCATACTTCCGAACCAGCCGGTCAACCGTGGATTTCAGTGGGTCGGCTACCGCCATCTCCTCGATCCCGAGAGGCCGTTCCCCCGTCACCGGATTCACCCTTCGTTCCTCCGCGCGTCTCCCGTCACCGCCCGAGTCGGCGGCTCGCCCGTCCCGCCGTCGCAGCCGCCTGAGTATACCGCAACGGGGGTGAACCGGACAGCCGGCGACGTTGGCTGCAACCTCACCCGCCGGACCATCCGTCGGTAGGATATAATTCCCGATCCCGCCTCGGCCGGACCCATGCCCAAAGCGGGCCGGCCGCAAATGGCGGCCCCTGCAAAGGAGATCCCCATGACCGGCGGTCAGGCCCTGGTTCGGTCCCTGGAAGCCCACGATGTCACCACCGTCTTCGGCATCCCCGGCACACACAACCTGGCGGTTTACGACGCTCTGCTGGACAGCCCCATCCGCCACGTCAGCGCCCGCCACGAACAGGGAGCGGCCTTCATGGCCGACGGGTATGCGCGGGCCGGTGGAGAAGTCGGCGTCTGTCTCAGCACCACCGGTCCGGCGGCCCTCAACACCCTGACCCCGCTGGGCACCGCCTTCAGCGACTCCTCCAGAGTCCTGTGCGTCGCCAGCCAGATTCAGTCGAACTTTCTGGGCCGGGGAAAGGGCCTGCTGCACGAGTGCTCCGGCCAGTCGGGAGGCTTCCGGTCGGTCACCAAGTGGTGGCAGCAGGCCACCACGGTGGAAGCCATCCCCTGGCTGGTTCGAGAGGCCTTCGCCCAGTTGGGCTCGGGGCGGCCGCGGCCGGCGGCCCTGGAGATCCCCTGCGACGTATTGGACTCCACCGGTCACCCCGACCTGCCCGCGCCTCTGGAGACGGCGCCGGAGCAACCCCTGCCGGAGGAACTCTCCCGGGCCTGCCGACTGCTGGAGAAGGCCCGCCGGCCGGTCATCTGGGCCGGGGGCGGCCTCATCCGGGCCGGCGCCTCGAACGCGCTGATCCGGTTGGCCGAGCGGCTGCAATCCCCGGTCTTCACCACCACCCTGGGCAAGGGTGCCATTCCCGAAGACCATCCCCTCTCCGCCGGCAACACCCTGCTCCATCCGGCCGGCCGGGCCTACCTCGAGACCTGCGACCTGGTGCTGGCGGTGGGAACCCGCTTCAAGGAGATCGAGACCGAACGCTGGCGCCTGAGGCTGCCGGAGCGGCTGATCCACATCGACATCGACCCCGCCGAGATCGGCCGCAACTACCAGGTCAGCGCCGCCGTGGCCGGTCACGCCAGGCCGGCCCTGGAAGGGTTGCTGGAACTGTGGCGAGGGGCGGCGCCCTCCCGGGACCGCGTCCGGGAGGTCAAGGAGCTTCGCGGCCGGATATGGGACGAATGCCGGCAACGGGCGCCGGAGGCGGTGGAGCTGGTGGAGTGCCTGAGGGCGGCGCTTCCCCGGGAAAGCATCCTGGTTTGCGACCTGACCGCGGCCGCCACCTGGTGCCACCATCTGCTGGAGGCCTACGAGCCGGCTGGCTTTCACGTCCCCTGGGGATTCTGCACCCTGGGATTCGGACTGCCCGCAGCCATAGGAGCCAAGCTGGCCCGGCCACGGCGACCGGTGGTGCTGCTGTCGGGGGATGGAGGGTTTCTCTTCAACTGCCAGGAGCTGGCCACGGCGGTCGAGTGCGGACTGCCACTGGTGATGGTTGTCTTTAACGACAAGGGCTACGGGGTGCTGCGGCC
>JAPPFQ010000112.1 GCA_028875135.1 Acidobacteriota bacterium | reverse complement strand
CCCCCGCCCCTTCCCCCCCCCGGGGGGGGCCCCCCCCCCCCCCCCCCGGGGTGGCTCCTCCTCCCATCGCTCTTGCTGCTCGAGGGGGAGCGCGCCGGCTTGCCTGGCCGCAGCCCTGCCGATGCGGCAGAATCGTCACGCTTCGTGCCCCTTCGTCGTCCTTGGTGTTCCTTCGTGGATTTTTTCGTTTGTTTCAGCCAAGCGCCGCAGCCTCGGATTTTGAGCTTGTCAAGGCTGAAGGAGGCGTGCCAAAATCCCCGGCGAGGATTTCAACCCGGATCGGGGCGCTTAACTCAGCGGTAGAGTGCCATCTTCACACGGTGGAAGTCACAGGTTCAAATCCTGTAGCGCCCACCATCCCTTTTTTCCCGAAACACCTCATTCCAAAGCTCTCCCGCCTTCAGGCGCCCACCAGGCAAGGTCCCTTGGTCCACTGGCAATGACCTCCCAACTGCTCACGCCCGCCAATCAGATCACCATTCTGAGAATGGCCTTCATACCGGTGTTCGTCAATCTTCTGGTCTACAACCAGCTCGGCTGGGCCTTTTTCGTCTTCCTGCTGGCCGGGGTCACCGATGGCCTGGACGGCCTGATGGCCCGCTGGCTGCAGCAGAAGACCTCTCTGGGAGCCCTGCTGGATCCCATCGCCGACAAGCTGCTGCTGACCACTGCTTTCGTCGTCCTGTCCATCAAGGGCATGGAATTGCCAAACCTGATACCGCTATGGCTCACTATCCTGGTCCTCAGCCGGGATGTGTTTCTGATCGTGAGCACTCTCATCATTCTGTTGATGACCGGTCATCGCAACTTCCCTCCCTCCATCTACGGAAAGGCCGCCACGCTCATTCAGATCGTCACCCTGACCCTGGTGCTGCTTTTCAACTACCTGGAGATCGTTCCCCGGTGGCTATGGGTGCTCTACCCGGTCACGGGAGCCATTACGGTCTTCTCGGGACTGCACTACATTTACAGGGGGAAGAGAATGGTCTCCGAGGGACCGGCCCCGGCCTGAGCCCCGAGCGGGACCCGCTCCGCCCTTCCGCCATGCCCGAAAACAGTTCCATTACGGGAGTTGCCGTCGACAGGGTGGAAGACGGCTCCATCGCTCAGGAAGTGGGCATCGAACCCGGCGACCGCCTGTTGTCCATCGACCGGCGTGTAGTGGAGGATGCCCTGGACTTCCGCTACCTGAGCTCACAGGTCGATCGGGAACTGACTCTCTCGGTGGCCAAGAAATCGGGAGAGCTCTGGGATATCGAGATCGAAAAGGAAGAGGACGAAGACCTTGGCCTCGAGCTGGAGCCCATCCAGACCCGGATCTGCAAGAACAACTGCATCTTCTGCTTCGTGCACCAACTGCCGCGCGGCAAGCAGGTTCGCCGCACCCTGCGAGTCAAGGACGAGGACTTCCGGCTTTCATTCCTGTTCGGCCACTACCTGACCCTCACCAATCTCTCCGAAAGGGACTTTCAGCGGATTTTCGAGCAGCGGCTCTCGCCCCTCTATGTTTCCGTTCACGCCACCGAACCCGGACTGCGCCAATATCTGCTGCAGAACCGCAAGCCCGACGACCTGATGGGAAACATCCGGCGCCTCATTGATGGCGGCATCCGGGTGCACACCCAGATCGTGTTGATGCCGGGCATCAACGACGGAGCCCACCTGGAAAGAAGCATCCGGGATCTCCTGGCATTCCATCCCCGGGTCATGACCCTGTCGATCGTCCCGGTCGGACTGACGGACCACCGCCAGGGACTGCCGCGATTGACGCCGGTCGACGCCGACTACGCCCGCAAGACCATCGCCCATGTCTCCGCCATCCAGGAGCGCATTCGGGAGTCCCACGGCACCCCGTTCTGCTTTCTGGGAGACGAGTTCTTCATCATGGCCTCACAGGCCATTCCGCCCCGTTCCCACTACGGGGATTTTCCGCTGGTCGAGAACGGGGTGGGCATGGTGCGGACTTTTCTGGACGAGTTCCACCGGGAGATGGAAAACCCGCGGGAGTCTCCCACGACGCCGATTCGCGGCACGATCGCGACCGGCAGGATCTTTCATCCGATCCTGGCGGACTGCGTCGATAGAATGAACGGCGCTCTGGGAACCGACCTGCGGTGCGAGCTGGTGGAAAACCGCTACTTCGGCGGCGGGATCACCGTGGCGGGGCTGCTGACGGGGTCGGATATTTTCGCCGGACTGAGCGGACGGGTTCACGGGGACTTCGTCGTCATCCCCTCGGAATCCATGACAGGGGACGACGGCCTGTTTCTGGACGACTGGGTGCGGGCGGACCTGCAGGAACGACTGGGCGTGCCGGTGCGGGGCGGCGGCTTCCACGTGAACGAATTCTTCGGGGCTGTCCTGCAGGCAGCCGATAGAGGGATTCCGGCGAGTGCCGTCAGTTCCGGCCCCTGAATCAGGATTCGAAGACGCTGTGCTTCAATCCTCGCTTGGCCTGGTTCAGGGCGGAATGAATGCTCAGAAACTCACCCACGTTCTCCATGGTCAACAGACCCGACAGGCGGCCGTTCCGGATCACCGGCATGGTGCGGCACTTGCACTTCTGCAGCCGGGCAAATGCCAGCTCCAGCATTTCGGTGGCCTCCACCATCTGAAAATCCCGGCGCATCACCGAGGACACCGGGGTGCTCAAGCCCTGCTTGGCCAGGGCCACCAGCAGGTCGGATCGCGTCAGGACTCCCACCACCCGGTCGCCCTCAACCACCGGAAAGTCCTGCTGGGAGCCGGCCAGAATCTCGTCCACCGCCTGGCCCAGGGAGTCGTAGGGAGAAAGCGTGCGAAACTTGGTGACCATGGAATGGCTGACCGGAATCCCCCCCAGGGCCGACCTCATCCCCACCAGGGACGCTTCCTGCTGGGCGCCCATCCAGACGAACAGGGCCACGAACAGCAGGAAGGGATTCCAGGAGTAGAGCCCGATGAATCCAAACAGAAAGGCCATGCCCTGGCCGAGGCCGGAGGCGATCTGGGTGGCCCGCAGGTAGTCCATCCTCATGGCCAGCAGGGCCCGCAACACCCGGCCGCCGTCCATGGGGAAGGCCGGCAACATGTTGAAAGCGGCCAGAATCAGGTTGACCGCCATCAGAATCGGCAAAAACGACCCGAAAGTGAGTTGATCGAAGGCGACGCGTTCCAGGGCCCCCCACTGATTGGTTACCAGCATCAGGGCGGCCAGCATCAACGAAATGACGATGTTGACGGCCGGGCCGGCCAGCGCCACCCAAAGTTCCTGCCAGGGATCCTCCGGCATCCGCTCCAGCCGGGCCACGCCCCCAATGGGCAGAAGCGTGATATCCCGGGTGGCGATCCCGTACCTGCGGGCGGTCAGGGCGTGACCGAACTCGTGAAGCACGATGCAGACGAACAGGGCCAGGATGAAGAGGACCCCCGACAGGGCCGCGCCGGGACCTCCCGCCTTCCAGTGGATAATGGCGAAATAACCGATGATCAGCAGGAAGGTCGCATGGATGTAGACCCCGATGCCCGCGTATTCGCCGATTTTCCACGACCACTTCATGGGAATCCCGTTCCCCGGCAAACACCACCGCCGGCGATTCCAGGCCGGATCGTCCGGCGTTCCCGACCCACTCCGGCGAGAACCATTTTAAACGGGTCGGGGCCGATTCGCCACTTGGCGGGCGGCTGTGGCGTGGGATAACGTTTTTGGGGTTGTTGGGATGATGGATCCAGCCAAGCGGCACCAAACGCGGGAGGGCTCTCCCACCCACAGGATTTCCGGAGCCCTGCTGATGGCGCTGGCCACGCTGCTGGTGACCGGCATGGTGATCTGTGTTCGGATGGTCCCCGGCCGGCTGCATCCCTTTCAACTGGCTTTCTTCCGCAACTTTTTCGGACTGGCGGCGCTGGTCGCCTGGCAGGCCGGCAGCGGCCCGGGGTTCCTGAAGACCCGCCGGCTCCGGCTTCACCTCGGCCGAGGACTCTTCAACCTGCTGGCCATGCTGGCTTTCTACTCGGCCGTATTCATCACCCCGATGGCCTCCATCGCGGCCCTCAACTTCACGTCGCCCCTTTTCGCCTCCCTGCTGGCCATCCTGGTGCTGAAGGAGCCCTTCCGGCTGCGCCGGCTGGTGGTGATCGCCATCGGAATGGCGGGAGCCGCCATCATCCTGCGACCCGGGATTCAGGCCATCGGTTGGGGTCCGCCGCTCATCCTGTTTTCAGCCATGATGTGGGCGGTCTCACTGATTTTCATCAAGGCGCTGTCCCGCACCGATTCCAGCCTGACCATCGCCACCTACATGGTGATTGTCACCACTCCTTTTTCTCTGCTGGCAGCCGTCCCGGTGTGGCAATGGCCCGGCGGCGAGCAGCTCTTCTGGATGATGCTGGTGGGTCTGCTGGGATCTGCGGGACAGATCTGCCTGGCCCAAGCCTTCAAGATGGCCGAGGCCTCGTCGGTGCTTCCCTTCGACTTCCTGCAGTTGATCTGGGCCGCATTGCTGGGTTTCCTGGTCTTCGGAGAGGTGCCCGACCGCTGGGTATGGCTTGGAGGAACCCTGATCTTTCTCAGCTCCACCTACCTCGCCCTCAAGGAATCGGGAAGCTCGGAGGTCTCCGTCCCGTGACGATCGGCGGCGGGCTCGATTGGCGTTGGCCGGTATCCGGGCTTGTGTCAGAATGGGGACCCTTCACGGGGTGGAACAACTTGCCAAACGAGGTCCAGCGCCAATGAAACTCAAGAACAAAGTTGCCATTGTCACCGGTTCATCCCGCGGTATCGGCCGCGCCACCGCCGTCGAGCTGGCCAGGAACGGCGCCGACGTGGCCGTGAATGCCTACAGCCACCCGGAGGAGGGGCGCGAGGTGGTTCGGGAAATCCAGGGGCTGGGACGCCGCTCCTTCCTGTTTCAGGGGAGCGTGGCCGATCGGGCCCAGGATGAAACCATGGTTCGGGAGACGGTGGAAAGGCTGGGGCGGCTGGACATCATGGTCGCCAACGCGGCCTACAGCATCCGCAAGCCCTTCCTCGAGATGGAGGTCGAGGAGGTGGAGAAGACCTGGGGCGTGACGCTGTGGGGCGTCTTCCACTGCTGCCAACTGGCCGCCCGCCAGATGGTGAAGCAGGGAGACGGCGGCAGCATCGCCATCGTGAGCTCGGTGCACGCCTTTCGACCCTACGCCCTTTCCACCGCCTACAACGGCGCCAAAGCCGCCATCAACCACATGTCGGCGACCTGGGCGGCCGAGCTGGCCCAATACAGGATCCGGGTGAACGTCCTGGAGCCGGGCTGGATCGACACGCCCGGAGAACGGGCCTACGCCTCGGACGAGCAGATCAGGGAACGGGGGAGCAAGCTGCTGATGGGCCGTCTGGGCACCTCCGAGGAGATGGCCAAGGCCGTCCTGTTCATGGTTTCGGAAGAGGACTCCTCCTACATGACCGGAAGCTGCCTGCGGGTGGACGGAGGATTCGTGCTGCCAAAGCCGTGATCAGTGGTCAGTGGTCAGTGGTCAGTGATTGGCAGTTCCACCGCCCTTCCGGGCGGATCATTCAAGGAAAAACGACCCATCGTTTTGATGAATTTGAACCACAAATGAACACGAATAGACACGAATTCCGATGGACATGCTTCAACGAAAAGCGGCACCCAAACGCTTCTGCAAATAGGCTACGTCGGCATCAAATCGTGTCCTTCCTCGATAACCCTCAGGCAATCGATTGTCGCCCCCACCAATAGACAAATCATCCGAGCATTTTTCAAAATTCGCAGCGGGGCAGGACATTTTGTCGGCGAACATGATGTTCTGCCTCTTTCAATTCCGGGTGCGACCTGGTGAGCAATGAGGATTAACCACAAAAAGCACAAAAGTCACAAAACGAATCTTCTGGACAGGTCGAAGGTCGTCTGCCGGATCTGATCACACAAAACCCGCATACCTTGGTCGTTTCTCATCGTTCTGCTCTTTTTGTGTTTTTGTGCCTTTTGTGGCCATTCCCGGTAAACGCCGTGCTGCCGAATTTTGCGAAAGGCTCATCACTCAGTCTATTGGTGTTCATTCGTGTCCATTCGTGGTTCGTCGTTCTCCCTCGTGGATTTAGAGTTAAGGTCTCCTACCATATGGTGAAGCATGACGAATAACGAACGTTCCGATTCCTCGGAAGCGACTCCTGACACCACCGCCAATCTTCCCGAGCGGCAGGAACTGGGAGAGCTGACGCCGGCCATGGAGCGCCGCAACGGCATCCTCTTCTTCTGCTCCTACGTGCTGATCTACCTGGCCGCCCCGGTGACCTACATCGGCATTGTCCAGGCGGCCCTGTGCGACAAGCTGGGCGCCAGCTACGCGGTCGCCAGCCTGCCCGCATCCCTCCATCTGCTGGGCGGGCTGGGGCCGCTGGTCTGTTCCTGGCTCATCCCCTATCGTCTGGAACGGGCCACCGTGGTCTGGTCCTACGGCATCAGCACCGCCGTGCTGGCCGCGGTGGGAACCACGCTGCTGCTGCCCCTCTCCAACGCGGTGCGGATTGGCGCTCTCCTGGCCCAAGGCCTGATCCAGGGGGTTTCCAACTCCGTGGCCCACGCCTTCGGCTTCCAATGCCTGCGCCGCGGAACCACCACGCTCGGACGAGCCAGGATCTTCGGCATCGCCTTCGGGTTCACTCCCCTGGCGGCGGTGGTCGGTTCCCTGGGCGCCCAGTTCGTTCTGAACCAGGGACTTCCCTTCCTGGAATATCCCCTGGACTTTGCCTTCCTCTACGGCATCGGCGTGCCCTGCATGGCCACGGTCGCCTTTCTCAGCAGCCGCTACCAGCTCGTTCCGGTCAAGGAAAAGGAGCAGCGCCCGCCCTTGCTGCCCTATCTCCGGCGCAGCGTCGGAGCCTTCTTCTCCTCCCGCCCGCTGGCCCTGACCTGGATCGCCTACGTGCTCTGGTACTTCTCGCTATCGTCCATGCCCAACCTCTCGCTCTACACCAGGGTAGCCATGGGAAGGGAACCCAAGGAGTTTTCGGGACTGGTGATGGCCCTTCGCTTCGGATTCAAGTCGGTGGCCGGCTTCCTGCTGGGATTCCTGGCCCTTCGCAGGGGGATCCGCTCTCCGGTGACCACCACGGTCCTGCTGGTGGGAGCCGGGATCGCCTGGGCCTGGCTGGTGCCGGGCTACGGCTACCTGCTGTCATTCGGGTTGCTGGGAGCGGGAGAGCTGGGAGGAGCCTACCTCCCCAACTACGTGGTCAGCATTTCGCCGGCGGCGGAGGGAGCCCGCAACATGTCCGTCATGGCCCTGGCTCCGCTGGCATCGAGCGTGGCTCCCGCCACCCACGGAGCCCTCACCGACGGGTTCGGATTCGCCGCCAGCTTCGGCTTCGCCATCGCCACCATCCTGGCGTCGCTCTGGCTGGTGTTCCGGCTGCCCGTCATCAGACCCGCCAAACCTTCCTGAAACAACCGAAAAAAGAGTTGTCCACGAAGTTACCCGAAGGACGACGAAGGGACACGAAGCGGGACGGCTCTGCCGCATCGACAGGGCTGTGGCCCGACAACCCGACCCGTGCTCCCGGGGTGGGCTTCATTCACGACCTCTGTTGGCTGGAAACCGGTTCACAGTCAAGCATGCGTGACGGTTTATTAACATGGATGCACAGGATGCACAGGATTTTTGGCGAGAAATTCCAGCGCCATGGGCTCAACCATCGCCTATCTTCCAACACGGATTTCCCAGTACCCGCTCCCAGGCTCATGGATCGCTTCCAACACTCTGCCGATCATCGAGCGGATCTGCTACCTGAAGCGTAGCGTCTCGTGCTGTTTATCCTGTGCATCCTGTGCATCCATGTTCAAAAATTCGAATTCACGGCACACGGTCCTTGTTCCCGATAGGCCAGAAACTTTCGTTGTTTCACACTCGGATGATCTGCAGGGCAGGGCAGGGGTGGTGCTTGCCTGAAACAACCGAACGACGATCCGCCAAGGATCAATAATTCAGTACTGGATGGGCGAGTCTTCGAAGTTCCGATGGTGGCGATAGTCGATGTGGCAGTCCACATCCACCACGCTGACAGGTCCACTGATCTTCGGGTCCCGCTTGACCAGGGTCACCCCGACCTGGTTGGTCCCCTTTCTGGGATAGTGATCGGGAGGCAGGTGGTATTCCAGAATGTAGCCGTAGGGCCCGATGGCCATGTTCTTCAGAACCCTGAAGTGCAGGTCGATGTCGTTCCTGATGGCATCCGGCAGAGTCCGGCCGTTGAGGCTGACGGCCATCTGGTCCAGGGAGGGCTCGATGGAGGTGACCCGGACCCGCAGCCGCACCGACTCGACCCTGTCCAGAGCCCGCCAGCGAGGCAGGTCGTCGGCCACGGCCAGGGGCAGGTTTACGGGTTTCCCCTCGGGCAGTGTCTGGGGAAGGATGGGATCCTGAATCGGGAACAGGGGCTCGGGGTCGCCCGTGCTGCGGGCCAGGGAACGGACCCGATAGTTCTTGTCGGCGGTGGCCAGCAGCTCGGGCTGCCCCAGCAAGCGGAGAGTTTCGTACTCGGCCGCCGTCCAGGGCCAACCGTTGGGCACCCATCCTCCGCTGCTCAGCCCGAATCCGTCGGCCCCCTTCTCGTAAGCCAGGGCCGCCGCGCCCCAGAGCATGGGAGCCGGCGCCGTGCTCTCCAGTTGACGGCCCAGGTAGGTGGTGATCCCCGCCAGCACCCGGCAACCGGTTCCCCGGGTCAGCTTCACGGCGGCGGACAGGTCCAGGTCCTGGTCGAACAGGAGCACGTTGTTCCTGGGAGTCTCCTTCTTGTAGGGACTCATGCAGACCAGGCCGTCCACCAGTTTTTCCGACACCCAGGTCTCCACTTCGAATCCGGGAATCCTCCACATGGAGGGGGGACCCGAGGGGATCCGGACATAGACCCGCTTGCGCCGGCCCTGGGACTGCTCGGCCTTGCGGGCTGCTTCCCTGATGTCCCGGATCCACTGCGTCAGGACGGGAGCCAGTTGAGCCACTTCGCCGAAACGGCAGAAGGGGCCGAATTCGTTGTCCAGGGAGAAGTCCAGCTCGACCCCGTCGGATTCGTAGCGGGTCAGCAGCTCCTCGAAAATCCGGAACCGCTCCCGGCGCACCTCGGCGTGGAGAAAGTTGAGCCGCCCGGTGCCGAACATGCGTCCCAGCAACTGCGCTTGGGGATGATCGTCCTCGCCCACGTAGAACTGGGGGTTGTCGAATACGAATTCGGATTTTCTGCCGTAACCCCGCTCCGACTCCTCACCTCCCCCGATAATGCAGACCGGACAGGTGGGAATGAACCAGATCCCCTTCCGGTGGCAGCGCTCGGCCAGGATGCGCATGGGGTCGTTGCCGTCGGCCACAAGCTGGTGGAGATTGCGGGAGGCGCGGTAGAAGATGGGGTGGACCCAGACGTCCACGTTGTCGCCCCACATCGCGGCCACTTGGCTGCCGTACTGGACGGCGCCGCCTTCCAGTCCCGCCGAATAAAGCAGGGTATCCACCCCGCTGTCGACCAGTTGGTCCACGGCATAGGTCAGATCGGCAGCTTCCAGCGGCGGAGCGAATTGATAGAGTCCGGAGTAGTGGCGCCCGTCGTCATAGAAGAAGACCCTGGGTTCGCTCGCCTTCTCCTTCCCCGAGACACCCTGGCGCTTTGCGGCCGCGGCCGGCGGGACCAGGGCGGCGCCGGGGGCCGCCATGCCCAGAGCTTGCAAGAAATGTCTGCGCTTCATACCTGCCCGTCCTTTCCAATACCTTCCATGCAGTCAATATTCGATGGGCCGCGGCTCGAAATGCCGGTGCAGCCGGTATTCGATGGAGCAGTCCACGTCCCGGATCTCGAACAGCAGATCGACGTCCGGGTCCTTCTCCAGCAGGGTCACCTTCACCACGTTTTCCCCGGGCGTCGGGTAATACTCGGGAGACAGCCGGTACTCGTAGATCTGACTGCCCTGGTAGGCCACCCCCTCCTTGATGAAGCGGTAGTTCAGGTCGGTGATCCGCAGCATGGAGTCGGGCAGCGGCTTGCCGTTGAGCTCGATCCTGAGCCGGTTGAGAGAGGGCTCCAGGTTGTTGATGCGGACTCTCAGCCTTGCAGACCTCAGCCGATCCAGGGCGTGCCAGCGGCGGAGATCGTCTGCAACTCGCAGCGGAACTTCCTGGGGCCGTCCCACTTCGAGCGGCTTGGGAAGCACGGGATCGAATCCCGGCAGGCCCGATCCGAAATTCGCGGGATTGCTGGGCTGGTCGCGCACGTGGTAGATCTTGTCGGCGGTTTCCAGCAACTCCGGGGACCCCAACGGGCGCAGCGCGTCCTCCATGTGTTCCAGGAAGGCCAGTTGCTGACTTCTGACCATGTCGTTGATTCCGAATCCGGCCGCTCCCTGGTGGTAGGCGTTGGCGGCCGCCGCCCACAGCAGCCGGGCGGTCGGCTTGTCGTCCCGCCGCTTTTTCAAGGTGGTCCCGCACTCGACGAGCAGCCGACAGGAGGTTCCCCGGGCCAGCGAAACCACCTCGGAAATATCGATGTCCTGGTCGAAGACTTCCGGGTCGGTCGAGGCGCAGATCAGCCCGTCCAGCAACCCCTCCGAAATCCATTCCGGCACCTCCAGGCCCGCGGCTTCCCACGCCCGCGGGTTGGCCGGGATTCGCATGTAGACCCGCTTACGCCGGCCCTGGTCCTGCTCGGCCTTCCCGGCAATGGCCTTCAGGTCCCGCAGCCACCGGGTGAGCAGGGGGGCGCACCGGCTTACCTGGTCGAAGCGGCAGAGGGGAAGCACCTCGGAGTGCACCTCGACGCCGTCAGTGGTGTAACGGGAGAGCAGTTCCTCGAAGATGCGGAGACGCTCTTCCCGCACTTCGGGATGGATAAAGTTGAGCCGGACCGGGGAGATATGCCGGGCTCGGGGGTCGTCATCCTCGCCCACCCGCAGGTGGTTGCTGTCGAGCACGAAGTCGGAGAGGCGGCCCGTGCCTCTGGCACGCTCGTCAGCCCCGGCCCCGAGGTTGAGGTGGGCGCTGGCGAAGAACAACATCCCTTTCTCGTGGCAGCGGTCGCAGAAGAGCTGGGGTCGATCCCAACCCTCACGCACCAACTGGCGCACATGCAAGCCGTCCCGATAGTTCACCGCATGGTTCCACTTGCGCACGTTGCTCCCGTGCATCTGTCCGACCTTGGTTTCGTAAATGCACATTCCCCCCCGGGGAGCCAGTTGAAAAATGAGGGTGTTGACGGAGGTGCCGGCAACCAGGTCCACCGACTTGGTCACGTCCGCCCTGGTCAGGGGCGGCGCGATCCCCGACATGTGGTGAAAGTCCTCCCGCAGGAACACGCGAGGCTCGTCCGGCGTCACACCGTCAACCTGGCGCCCGGAAGACAGGCTTCCGGCGGCCGAAACCATGGATACGGGTGCGGCGGCGCCCACCCTCTGCAGAAACCGCCTGCGATTCAGCATGATGTTTCACCTTTCCCGAGAAATGCGGTTTAGCCGGTCTCGGCGTCGACGTCGCCGACATAGGTGTTGGACAGCTTGGCGTAGTCCTCCCGGACCGGACTGAAGATGTCCAGCGCCCGCACGGGTCCCCCCACGGCCACGGCCTTGTGGTAGACGTTGGGGGGAACCAGGAACATCGACCCCGCCTCGCAGACCCGGGTCTGGTTTCCGATGGTCATCTTCAGCTTTCCCTCCAGCACGATCCCCCCCTGCTCGTGGGGATGGTTGTGCAGAGGCACCGTGGCGCCCTCCTCGATCTCCAGGTAGGAGAGCATGAGATTCTTGCCGTAGGGGGTGCGGAGGCGGACTCCGGGCTGAAGCTCGAGGGCCGGAAGCTCCTTGATGTCGATAAAGGGCATGTCGTCTTCTCCTCCTTACAATGAAATAGTTGTGAGATTGCGGCCAACTCGACCGAGCAACCGAACGGCCCCTACCTCGGGAGATGCTCGGACCGGCACCGATACCCAATCAATGGTCGCTCAGCCGCCCAGGGCCTGATGCACCTCGTCCAGCCACACCACCATCTCGGCGGTGGCGTCGTTGCTGCTCATCTCGCCGAATTTCCAGCAGCCGTCCTCGGCCTGAGAGGCCAGCAGGTTGTCGCCCACCCTGGTTGCCATCTCCGCGTATTTCCTCTCGCCGGTCAGGGTGTAGAGGTTGGAGGCGGCCCAGGCCACCTTTCCGGCCCGCAGGCTCTTGTAGTTGAAATCGCTGGCAATCTCGGCCAGCCTCAGGTAGTCCTTCGCCAGGCGGAGCCACTCCCCCTGCCCGGTCGCCTTGTAGAGGTTCGCCAGAAAGCCGGCGGCGATACCGGGATGAAAGAAGTATTCGTCCCGCTCGGCAGAGGCGTTCAGCACGAAACGGATCTCTTCCTCCGGATCGAAGTTCGATTGCAGACCGCCCGCGCGGCTGTAGACCGAATAGAGCTGCTCCGGGTAGTTGGGCTGCAGCCCCATCAACCGCTTCATCCAGCGGCCGACCCCGAGACTCTCCCGCATCCGGCCGGTGTAGAGGGCGGCCTGGCCGCCGCCACTCACCACCCAGAGGTCCTGCAGGACCCGTGCGGTCCTCTGGATGGGGCTGGAATAGAAACCGCCGCTCTCCTCATCGTAGAAGCGCAGCACGAAGTCCATGCCCCTTTGAGACAGGTCGAAGTGCCCCTGGCGGTGGGCCGCGATGATGACCCAGATGTTGTAGTAAATGTAGTAGTACCCGTCGGTTTCCGGCAAGCGGGGCCCGAAGTCTCCGTCCCGGCCCTGACCGTGCCGGCGAATCCAGTCCAGCAGGCGGTTGGCCTCGGCGCTGGCCCCGCTGACCATCAAGGCCAAGGGGACCTTGTAGTAGTCCGCCAGCCCGCGTTCAGGCGAACCGAAGCCCTCGTCCGGCCTCAACTGTCGCATCAGAAAGCGGCAGCCTCTGTCACGGCCCTTTCGGAAACGGTCCTTGGATTTGGCTTGTGGCGCCATGCAGTATCACCTTGAGTGGGGCGGCCTCCTTCAGATCAGGTCCTGCCAGCAGGTGGGGTCCACCAGGGTCCGGTCGGACAAAGCCATCCCCGCCATGGCCGGCATCACCGCCTCCGGCAGCGCGCCCCGGGAAAGGCAGGAAACATTGGACTCCAGCTCGGCCTCGTTCTTCAGTCCCATCAGGACCGACGAGATCTCAGGCAGGGAAAGGCAGAATCGCAGGGCGGCCTCGGCCAGGCCGTCCACCTCCGGACCCAGTGCCTGCAAGATCTTGGAGGCCTGCATTCGAAGCGGAGCCAGCCTCTCGGGCAGAAAATCGATCTGAGGCGTGAGTACGCCCCGCAGGAAAACGGACCGCACAAAGATGCCCACTCCCTTGCGAGCCGCTTCCGGAAAGACTCGCTGCCTCATTTGCTGATTGAGCAGACTGAACGGAACCTGCAACACCTGGAACAGCGGGTCCTTCAGAACCGCCAGGGCGTCCTCCTCCCCATAGCAGGTGGCTCCCGCCAGCCTGATTTTCCCCTGGGACCGGGCTTCCTCCAGCGAATCCCGGATGGCGGACTCTCTCAACATCTTCTCGGTGGCGTTGTGGATATAGAGCAGGTCGATGGAATCCGCCTGAAGAGCCCGCAGGCTGGATTCAATCGAACCGAACACGTGGCCCCGCTGTGTAGCGGCGTCCATGTCGACGACCGGACCATCGAAGATCACCTTGCTGGAAATCCGAGGTCTGGGAGACAGGTCCTCGAGAGCTCGTCCGATCACCTCCTCGCTGTCGCCATAGGCCCGAGCCGTATCCAGCCAATTGATCCCCCGATCCACACACCGGTGGATCAAACGGATCGAGTCCTGGAGAGAAGGGCGACCGTACTGAGGCGAACCCTTGAATCCGTAGTCCAGGCCGATCTCGGCCGTCCCCAGAGACACCTCGGAGGCCGTCAATCCGGTACTGCCCAGCTTGCGAAGTCTCATGGCCGGCCGCGATTTCAAGTCCCGGCACCGCTCCGGGACTGCTTCTAGTAGGGGGGTTTGTCTGCCTGCGGCTTGCCGAAGAAGAGGACGACTCTCAGGGGTGAAGTCCCGTTGTTCTCGAAGCCGTGGGGCACCCCCGCAGGAACCAGGATGGCATCCCCGGCGGCGACGTCCACGTGGTCGTCTCCGATCCACATCCTTCCCCGGCCCTGCGTGAAGTAATAAACCTCCTCCAGAGCTCCCTCCCCCTCGTGGGTGTGAGCGCCTTCGCTGGTCCCCGGATCGAGCTCCCACACGTGGAAGCGCGTCCCCAGGCGGCTCTTGTCGTCAAAAAAGGACCGTATTCGAATGGCGCCACGACCCTCATGGACACCCTCCACCAGCCGGACCCCGGTCGAATCGCTTTCCTTGAAATACATGATCGAAGTAAACCCCTTTAGGCTAAAGGCGAGAAATTGTAACAGAGTGCCCTCGGGAAACTCAATTTGGAGGGGACAATTGAC
>JAPPFQ010000384.1:14493-14747 GCA_028875135.1 Acidobacteriota bacterium | reverse complement strand
CAAGAGTGATCCACGAAGCGACACGAAGGACTACGAAGGGCCACCAAGCGTGACGACCGTGCTGCATCGGCACTGGCTGAGTCCCGGCAATCCCGCACACGTCCCCTTGAGGGGCAAGAGCAATTGGAAGAGGCGCCCCCCGGGAGCGGGGGGGGGGCCCCCCCCCCCCCCAACCACCCCCGCGGCCCCCCCCCCCAAAAAACAGGCAGCGGCACGACCCACCAAAAAAAGCCCCCAACACCCCACCGCAAAGA
>JAPPFQ010000384.1:13152-14483 GCA_028875135.1 Acidobacteriota bacterium | reverse complement strand
CACACGTCCCCTTGAGGGGCAAGAGCAATTGGAAGAGGCGCCCCCCGGGAGCGCGGGCGTCCCGCCCGCATGCACTACCGTCGCGTGCCGCTCAGTTTCCCTGGGATGCGGCACCTGGCCAACCCGTAGATAGGCCCGCGTAGCCTCCTCCGGTTCCATCTATAATCCGCCGGCCGGGACCCGGCCGTCACCTTTCCCTGAGAAAACCGCCATGCCGCTTGAGGTTCCCACCGCAGCCGAGGCCGCCTTTCACCGGCTCGAATGGCTGGACTACGCCATGATCGGGGCCTATTTCACGGCTACCGTGTGGATGGCGCTTGTCTTCTCTCGCCGGCAGCACTCCGCGGAAGAGTACTTTCTGGGGGGCCGCCGCATGCCCTGGTTCGCCGTGGGGCTGAGCCTGATGGCCACCCTGACCTCCACCGTGAGCTACCTGGCCACGCCGGGCGAAGTCATCAAGTACGGGATCATCGGCGCCTTGGGCGGTCTCGTCTTCTATCCCTTCATCTACCTGGTGATTGCCTACGGGCTGATCCCGGTCTTTCTTCGCCTCCGGGTCACCAGCATCTACGAGTACCTGGAGCAGCGGTTCGACGTCGGCACCCGCATGTTCGCCTCGGCCGTCTTCCTGGTGGTTCGCCTGAGCTGGATGGGCCTGGTGCTCTTCTCCTCGACCATGGCGCTGGCCCAGATCACCCAACTGGACCGGCTGCTCATCCTGGCCGGCATCGGGCTGATCGCGGTGGTCTATACCACTCTGGGCGGGATGCGCGCCGTGATCTGGACGGACGTGGCCCAGTTCTTCATTCTCTTCGGCGGCGCCCTCTTCACCGTGGCCTACGTGGCTGCCGAAACGGGAACAGGCCCCGGCGCCTGGTTGGAGTCCATCGCGGCAGCCGATCGGCCCGGCCAGCCGATTTTCAGCTTCGACCCCTTCGAACGGGTCACGCTGGTGGGGATGGGCCTGCTGGGCTTCTTCTGGTACGTCTGCACCTACGCCGGCGACCAGGTGGCCGTCCAGCGGCTGATGTCCACCGCTTCGGCACGATCGGCCCGGTGGTCCAGCGCCTGCGACCTGATTTCCGGCTTGCTGGTGACGCTGGCGCTGGTGGCCGTGGGCATGGCTCTCTATTCCTATTACCTGGGCCAGCCCCCGGCCGACGCCGACCAGGCCTTTCCCTATTTCATTCGCTCGCAGCTCCCGCGCGGCCTGGCGGGGCTGGTGGTGGGGGGGGGGGTGGGGGGCGGCCCCCGCCCCCCCGGCGGGGCGGGGGAGGGGGGGGGCGCCCGCCCCCACACCGGGGGCCTGGGACCCAGGCGGTGCAGCCCCC
>JAPPFQ010000384.1:0-13142 GCA_028875135.1 Acidobacteriota bacterium | reverse complement strand
GCCATGTCCAGCCTGGACTCGGGGATGAATTCGGTGGCCACCGTCATCAGCGTGGACTACGTGGAACGCTGGCGTTCCACGCCGCTGGCAGCGAAGGCCCAGCTCCTGCTGGCCCGCCTGCTCACGGTGGCCGTGGGGCTGTCGTCGATCTCGATGTGCCTGGTGCTGTTTCTGATCCCGGAAGGCATCCGGGGCAATCTGCTGGAGCTTGCCCAACGGGTAAGCAGCTTCCCGGTGGGCGGCCTGGGTGGGTTGTTCCTGGCGGCCATCTGGGTGAAGCGCTGTACCGGCCCCATTGCCGTTCAGGCCACCTGCGCGGGCATGCTCTTCGGCCTGGTGGTCGGCTGGGGGCACACCTTCGGCGTCTTTCCCGAGGAGCGGCCGCCCTCCTTCATGTGGATCATTCCCTCTTCCTGCCTGGTGACGCTGCTCTACGCGGTGGTGGTCAGCGCGGTCCGACCCCGCAGGAATCGATAGCCGTTCACCCTTGGAAGAAAGGCCTGGGGCCACCCTTCCTGCCGTCAGGGCCCCTGGTCGGCGATCAGATCGGTCAGATAGATTGTGTTGGACTGTTTGCTGATCAGGAAGAGCCGGCCCTTCTCGTCCACGCCAAAGCGGACATCGCCGCGGTCCTTGCCGATCGAGTCGCAGAAGAGTCCCGGGGGGCCGCCGTCGACACTCACCGCCATCACGTGCACGGGCGCCTGAGTATTGGCTGCGTCGGCTGCCAGCAACTCCTCGAAGTCGGCGTGGAAGAAGGCGCAGCAAGCCAGATCGCCGAAGACCAGTTGCTTTTGGAAACCCGGATCTTTGGGATCCGAGACCACGAACCCACCGGTAATGGCCGCGCTTCTCTTTTCGGGAGTCCCGCCGGGAACGTTCGGTATGGTGTGGTCATAAACGGCGGCGGGAAATTCGAGTCTGGACCGGGAGGGCAGGTTCAGTTTTGTTTTCGGGTTCCCTTCGACCGGACCGCGGTAGAGCGTCCAGCCGTGGTTGTCGCCCAGGTCCACGATGTTGACTTCTTCGAAGTCGGTGGCACCGATGTCGAAAACGATCAAGCGGGGGTTGTTTCGGGCATCCTTGGCGAAGCTGAAGTTCTGAGGATAGCGCAGGCCCCAGGCGAAGATCTCTTCCGCATTGTCGTCGTCGTCGAGCAGGGGACCGCCATCCTGGAATGGATTGTCCGAAGGGACGGAATAAGGGGCGTCGCCCTTCTGAAGCGGGTTGATGCGCAGCACCTTGCCGAACGGATTGTCCCGGTCCTGCACGAACTGGAAGTTCTTAAGCGCGCCTCCGGCAAAGGCGTCGCCCGCCGTGATGTAGAGATTCCCGTAGTCGGCCTGGCCCGGCCTGCTGAACGGGTTGAAGCTGATCTCGCCGATCGAGTGGACGGTAACGGCCGGACCGCTGAACTCGATCCTCATCACCTCGCGACGGGATTCGGTATCGATTCGATTGGGATCGTTCTTGTCGACGGTCCATTCGAGGAGGACGTACTGACTGAGCACGTCTCCCGGCCTTGTCGTAAGTGCGGCTCCGCTGTAGTCGGGGGCGCGGGTTCCCGGCATGCGGCTCTTGTAGAAGGTGTAAAGCCTTCCTTCTCCCGGAGCACCGGCTCTGGCGTAATCCGGATGGAACGCGATGTAGGAGAGCCCGTTGGTTGTGAAATCCACAGTAGCTTCAAAGTCGGGAACTTGAGCCCTGTTGAAATCCAGGAAGGTTTCGAGGGGCTTTCCGCTGGAGGAGAAGGCATGGATCCTGCCCTCGTTGGTGCTGACGAAGATTCTTCCGGATCCGTCCCTCGGGTGGGTCAGGTCGATGGCGGCTTCCGGCGAGGAGGCAGAAGAATGGGTCGCGAAGGTGGTCAGCTTCAGCACCTTCGAGGAGTCCAGGGGGTCCTTGGCCTGGCCGAAGACAAAGGCTGAGCAGAAGGCGCCGACCACGAAAGCAGCGGCAAAGAGGAGTCGGATGGGGTAAGCGATGGCCGGGACTCTCGCAAAGCCCGTCTTTCGCCAAGAATCTATCCTGTGGCTTGGCAGGTCGCTCTGCCGTCTAATCTTCTTCACTCGCACCCAACCCATCCTTCCGCATTATCACAGGCTACCCCTGCACCGGCAATCCTGATCGGTCGGCCTCAGCCCTCGGTCGGCTTCCAGCGAACCAGGCAGGCGCCCTTGGAGGGGTAGTGCCCGTAGCAGGTGAGGATGTGGCCGTCTTCGAGCAGGGTGGAGTAGAGGTGGCCGGTGGCCGTGCTCAGGGGAAGGCCGTTGGAGTACTCGAAGTCGTCCAGGATGTAGCGGTGGGCCACGTCCCAGCTCTGGCCGTTGTCGCGGCTGATCACCGCCTCGCAGCCGCGGCGGTAGCTGACCAGCTTGCCGTTTTCCACGTCCTGCCTCAGGATGACCGTCATGACGATGTCGCCGTTGGGCAATCGCAGCAGGTGAGGGTGGTGGCGGCCGGACTCGAAGAGCACCTTGATCGGCGACCAGGTGAGTCCCTCATCCTTGGAGATGGACACGACCGTACCCGCCAGACCCCCGTTCTTGAGGGGTCGGATGCGAGGATGAAGATCGGTCCTGAGAGCCGCCACCAGCCAGCCGTTGGCGGCCCGCACCAGGGAGCCTTCGTTGGTGGCCATGGTGTAGGTGCGTCCGCGATATTCCAGCGGCCACTGCCACTGGGGCGGCGCAACCTCCTTGCCCCAGGTTCGCCCACCGTCCTCGGACCAGCGCACCATGCCGATGGAAGGCTCCGCCGGCCACTGGTAGCCGATCTGGGCGAGCCGGACGGCGTTGCCCTCCCCATCGCGGTCGACCAGGTTGTTGCTGTCGCAGGGTGAGAAGGTTTTCCCGTCCGAGCTTGGCGGCAACACGTTGGTTTCCCAGGTCCGCCCATAGTCGCTGCTGAAGTACTGCAGGATGGGTTTGACCCGGTCTGTCTGAAACGTCAAGTTCCCCTTGCCCAGGTAGGTCAACTGCACCGGACGCCCTTCGCCTCCCTCGATCCGGCGGAAGTTGGTCCAGGTTTCCCCTTTGTCCCGGCTGAAGGCGATCATCAGCTTCTCGCAGGCAATGGGTCCCTTGAAGTCCTCACAGGCGGCGTCGGTTCCGTGGGTCTGGTCATTGTCGGTGTCCCAACTGGCCAGCAGGGCCAACTCGCCGTTGTCCATCTCAACCACTCCGAAGGCCCAGATTCCCTGTCCCTGGAGGGGATGGGGGCGGCGGCCCGGAGGGGTGTAGTGATGGAAATTGATCTCGGCCTTCCGAATCAGCCAGCCTCCCTTGCCGTCTCCCTGTATGAGCATGTGCCGCTTCCAGCCCCGAGGCTCGAACTCCTTGAGCGTCTGGGCCATTTCGTCCTCTTCCCGAGCAGACGGTCGGGCCGGCAGCGTGCTCGCCATCAGCGGCGAGACCGCCGAGACTGCGCCAAGTTGCTTGAGGAACGCGCGTCGAGTGGTCATGGAACATCCTCCTTCAGTGTTGCGCCTGATTGCGGCTGCCCTCAGTTTCGTATCTTCCCTCGATGGAAGCCGGTTTCAGGCGGGGAGCGGCGTCGAACCGGAATGAAAGAGCCGTTGGGGCTGACCCAGAACCTCGGCGCATATCCCCTCGGCCGTCATCCCCGCGGGCACCTTCTCGAACTCGTAGTCGGTCGTCGGACCCAGGAATCCGGAGACATGCCTGGAGGCGCCGCTCCGCAGGGCCTCGTCGATGGGCTCGAAACGCCGCCACAGGCGTTCCAGTTCCCGGTCGGTGAAATGGGAAGCCAGTTCCTGAAGCTGCCATTCGTAAACCGACCGGCCGGAGCCGTTATCGCCCGGCAAGCCTCTGCGCTGGTGGAGGGCCAGCATATGTTTGGCCAACAGGATCAGGCAGGTCCGCCGCCCTTTCTCGGGTGGATGCAGGCGGCTCAGTCCGGCCTCGAACGCCTCTCCGTTGCCCGACAGCACAGCGCGGAAGGTCTTCTCTATGATTGTAAACTCGTCCTTAAAGAGCCCAAACCAGTGTTCGGCCACCCGCCGCTGCGGGGTCCCCTCCGCGAACCGGTTCCAGAATCCCATCGGCAGGTTGCATTGCTGGCGAGGGAAGATGCGGCCGAAGGAGCGATAGCCCAGGTGGACGGTGCGGCGCTTCTTTTCGGGTCCGTACTTGCTGCCCCAGTGCAGCATCAGGTTGTTGTAGACGACTCCGTCGCCCGACCCCAGTTCCACGGGGATGCTCTCCGGAACCGGACTGGTGGTGCCCTGCTCCCCCTGCAGGTGGGACGACTCGACTTCGGTGCTCAGCCGGCGGTGGCTGCCCGGGACCACGTAGAGGATGTGGTCCTCGTAAAGGGCGATATTCCACTGTACATAGCCAGGACCGTTGGCCAGTTGATCCTCGATGTGCGCACTCAGTGGCCCGTCCCGATCGGGCCGCACGTCACGGTGCCAGTTGCGGGGGTCGGTCCCCCAATGCTGTCCCGGGCGCGGCGGCGCGTCCGGCCTAAACTCGGGATTGCAGATGACCAGGGCCTGGCTCGCGGCCACCGCCTCCGTCGGGCAGTCGAGCACCTCGGCGCTGACTCCATGAGTGTTGGGGTGCAACAGGAACTCGAAGGCGCCAATGGTGGAGGCGTCCACCTGGTCGACGATGGAAGCCCGCGGTTGGGGAGTCCTGTCCCATTCGGGGTCTCCGGCCCTCTGACGAGCCACCACCGTCTCGATATCGCTTCGCATACGATCCAGTTGTCCGGCGGGAACAACCTGGCGCAGGATCACGTATCCGTCAGACAGCAACTGTGCCCGTTTCGGGTTCATGCCGTTTCCTCCAGTGGGTGTTGTAAGGTGCTCCAGGCAGGGGAGATGAACTCCGGCGGCATGTTCCCCGTTTGCAGTCGGGGTCGGCTGCCGTCCGGAACTGTTTCCTGACTTGGTGTCTGCTCACCAAAAGAGGGTAGTTTGGCGCGTTTGGGGAGGCAGGTCAAGCCATTGTGGCCTGTCTACCTCTCATGCCCTCCAATGCCACGGCACTCCTTCCGGTGGGTGCTTGTCCTTTCCCCGTTTCGCTTGACATCCACGGGGCAATATGGCACATTGCAATGTTCCCAAAGTTAGCCCACAAGGAGGTATCGGGGTGGTTTCCAGAGCACCAGCACTTCGGACCTCGACCTGTCTGCGTCGGTTTGGCGCACCATGCCGCCGCCGGCCAGGGTCGGTCCTGACCTGGATCGGCTTGGGCCTGTTCAGCCTGGCTCTGAACGGAACCGGTCTGGGCTCCTCCAACCCGACTGATGCCGCTCCCGGCTTCGAACAGGAAATCCGGCCCATTCTGGAGAGCAACTGCGGCAGTTGCCACAGTTCCCAGTCCCACCGCAGCGGCCTGATCCTGGAAGCCGTGGATTCGCTGCTGAAGGGCGGCGCTCTGGACGGACCGGCCGTCATTGCCGGCGACAGCGCCGCCAGCCCTCTGATGCTTCGCCTGCGGGGGGAGAGGCAGCCTGCCATGCCGTTGGGCGGCAATGCCCTGTCCGAGGAGGAAATCGATCTCATTGCCCGCTGGATCGACGGGATGGCGGTCACGGAGGAGGCCGGGGGAAAGCAGCAGGACAAACCCGGTTGGCCCTGGACCGAGCTGAAGGAGCCGGGAGTTCCCCAGGTCATACGGCAGGATTGGGTGGCCAACCCCATCGATGCCTTCATCCTGGCCCGATTGGAGACTAAGGGACTGCGGCCGGCGCCCCGCGCTTCCCGCCGGGCGTTGCTGCGGCGGCTCTATTTCGGATTGATCGGGTTGCCTCCGACTCCCGAGGACATGGACCGCTTCCTCGAGGATGCATCGCCCGAGGCCTACTCCCGGGCTATCGAGCGACTGCTGGCCGATTCCCGCTACGGCGAGCGCTGGGGACGGCACTGGCTGGACCTGGTGCGCTACGCCGACACCCGCGGCGGCGGGCTGGAATATCCGCGCGCCCACATGTGGCGCTACCGGGACTACGTCATCCGGGCCTTCAACCAGGATCGCCCCTACGACCGCTTCATCAAGGAGCAAATTGCCGGCGATGCCTTCCGGGCCTATGGAGACGAGGGGAAGATCGGGGCCTCCTTCCTGACGCTGGGAGTGCGGGTGGAACGCAGTGCCGCCGAGGGCCGGCGGGACGTCCTGATCGACGTGGTGGATACCACCGGAGAAACCTTTCTGGGAGTCACGCTGGGATGCGCCCGCTGCCACGACCACAAGTACGATCCCATTCCCACCCGCGATTACTACCGGCTGGAGGCCTTCTTCGCTCCGCTGACTTTCAGCGCCAAGGACTTGAAATTTACCCAGTACGAAGCCCCTCTCCAGCAGCCCGACTGGTGGAAACGAAAGTCCGAAGCCTGGGACCGGGTGCTTTCCGAGCGCAAGAAGGCTGCAGAAGAATTCAGGGCCGGACTCAAGAAGCGGGAAGCGCCGCACTACACCTTGATGAGTCCCCAGGACCTCAAGGACTGGGTGGTCCCCGATCTCAAGCGGATGCCCTGGGCCAAGGGGGACTTCTACACGCGGGAGGAAAAGGATCGGTTGGCTCTGATTACACGGCAGACCGCCCGCTTCGCCAATCCCAGCAGCCCCGACTATTACAAGGCGATGGCCTACCTCACCTCCGATGCCCGCTTGAGAAGCACGGTGGCCACCTATGTTCTCAAGGGAGGCAATCTCAAGCTCAGGGGTGAGGAGGTCAAACCGGGTTTCCTGAGCGCGGTCACCGGCCACTCCGAACCGGCCAACCTGGAAGGGCTGGGGCCGAGCCGCCGCAAGCTGCTGGCGGAGTGGATCGCCAGCCGGGACAACCCCTTGACGGCCCGGGTCATGGTCAACCGCATCTGGCAGCACCATTTCGGCCAGGGCCTGGTGAGGACGGCCAGCGATTTCGGCAGGAACGGCAGCGGCACTGTCCATCAGGATCTCCTCGACTGGCTCGCCTGGCATTTCGTGGAGGGGGGCTGGAGCGTCAAGGAGATACATCGGCTGATCCTGCACTCGAGCGTCTATCGCCAGTCGGTGGAAAACCCGGAGAACGCCGCCTTCGAGGAGATCGATCCACCCAATCAACTGCTGTGGAAGCGCAGCCCCATTCGGGCCGAGGCCGAGGTCATCCGGGACAGCCTTCTGGCCGTAAGCGGCAACCTGAACCCGGTGATGGGCGGGCCACCCTACCTCCCGGCAGCCGAGGACGAGTGGCAGAAGCGCTCCCGGACCTGGTGGGAGCCCTCTCCCCAGGAAGACCGGAACCGGCGCAGCATCTACATGTTGCAGATGCGGTCCTTCCAACTCCCGATGATGACCGTATTCGACGGACCCAACACCTCCGAGCGGTGCGCCGTCCGAAACGTCACCACCGTCACCAGCCAGGTTTTCTCGCTGTTCAACGGAGCCTTCGCCCACCAGCAGGCCGGGGCCATGGCGGACCGCATTCGAAGGGAGGTTGGAGCGGATGTGGCCCTGCAGGTCAAGCGAGCCTTCCAGTTGGCCTTGCAGCGGGACCCGGACCACGCGGAAGCGATGGAATGCCTGTCTTTCCTGCAGCCGGCGCCGCGCCAGCTCTCCCTGACCCCGGCGGCGCTGAGCGATTCCTCCGGTACTGCCTCGGGACTGAAAGGACAGCAGGGGACCTTGCAGGAGCTCTGCCTGGTGCTGCTGAACATGAACGAATTCATCTATCTGGAATAAGAGGCGTTCGCAAACCATGAAACACGACAGGCAATCCACTGGAATTGGCAAGGCCCAATGGCTCCTTCGAAGGAACGGAGTTCAGCTCTGTAGCGACGTGGAGCCCGTGCCGGCCGCAAGCGACCCTGGACTGGGGCGGCGGGAATTCGTCTATCGGCTCGGCAAGGGTCTGGGGTCGGTGGCGCTGTCCTCGATGCTTTACAAGGACGGTCTGCTGGCCGCTTCCAGGAACGCCGGCAACCCGCTGGCCCCCAAGCCTCCCCACCTGCCGGGCAAGGCCAAGTCCTGCATCTTTCTCTTCATGTTCGGCGCTCCCAGCCAGATGGATACCTTCGACCCCAAGCCGGCGCTGGCCCGCTACCACGGCACGCCGGTGACCCGCATTTACGGCAGCCTGGAAAAGCGCCTCTACGTGGGCAGTCCCTTCAAGTTCGCCAGGCACGGCAAGTCCGGCACCGAGGTCTCCGAGATCTTTCCCCACCTGGCCACCTGCGTGGATGACATTGCCGTGGTCAGGTCCCTCCACACCAATTCCAGCAGCCACCCGGTGGGCAGCTTCCTGATGAACACCGGACTTCCCATTCCGGGCAGCCCATCCCTGGGCTCCTGGGCGGTCTACGGGCTGGGCACGGAGAACCAGAACCTGCCGGCCTTCGTGGTCTTGCCGGACAAGCGCCGGGGGATCGAGGGAGGAGCCGTCAACTACTCCAACGGCTACCTGCCGGCCGAGTGCCAGGGAACCCTGTTGAGTTCCGAGGGGGTGCCGATTGTGGACCTGGAGCCCCCCAAAGGGGTGACGCCGCAGCGCCAGGAGGCCAGCATCGGCCTGCTCAACCGGCTCAACCGGAAGCTGTTGCAGTCTCATCCCTCCAACAGCGACCTGCTGGGGCGCATGAGGAACTATGAGCTGGCCTTCCGCATGCAGTTTGCCGTTCCGGAGGCCCTGGACATCGACAAGGAGCCGGAGGACATCAAGGAGCTCTACGGCCTCAACCACGCCATGTCGGAGCACATGGCCCGCAAGTGCCTGATGGCCCGCCGGCTGGTGGAAAGGGGAACGCGCTTCGTCCAGATCTACTGCGAAGGCTGGGACTCCCACGAGAATATCGCGTCAGAGCACCGCAAGCGGGGCCTGGAAACCGACCAGCCGGTGGCCGGTCTCCTCAAGGACCTCAAGCGGCGGGGGCTGCTGGACGAAACCCTGGTGGTCTGGGGCGGTGAATTCGGCCGCACCGCCGACAACTCCATGGACTTCTTCCGCTCCCATCCGGGCCGCGACCACAACAAGGACGCCATGATCATGTGGTTTGCCGGCGCCGGCATCAAGGGGGGCACCGTCGTCGGCGCCACCGACGAACTGGGCATCAAGGCCGCGGAAAATGTCTATCATCTGCACGACCTGCATGCCACCATCCTGCACTGCCTGGGGCTGGATGACATGCAGCTCACCTATTACCACGCCGGACGCTTCAAGCGCCTCACCGACCTGGGCGGCCGCGTGATGAAGGAAATCCTGGTCTGAGGCGGTCTCGCGCCAATCCGGACCCGGACCGCAGGTACAGCACTCCCTCTCTGTTCCCTGCAATGACTCTGCAGTTTGGCGGCGGCCTTCCCGGCCGGCCGGTGGGTGCCGGTAGGTATCCCGAGGGTTCCTCGATTGATATGTCCCATCGATCACCCATTCCAGTTCATACCAACGGCTACGACACCCCCCCAATCGCCGGTCAGGATTCACCATCCGCCATTCAGCCTCCCCAAGAAGTCCTCAAGAACGTCTTCGGCTACGATGAATTTCGACCGCTGCAGTCAGAGATCATCGAGAACATTCTGCAACGCCGCGACACCCTGGTCATCATGCCCACCGGCGGGGGCAAGTCCCTGTGTTACCAATTGCCGGCGCTGTTCTTCGGCGGGCTGACTGTGGTGGTCTCGCCGCTCATTTCACTCATGCAGGACCAGGTGACCCAGTTGCAGCAGTTGGGAGTACGCGCCGTCTTTCTCAACAGCACCCTCAGCTACGACGAATATGTATGGACCGCCGATCGGCTCAAAACGGGGGAGGTGAAGCTGCTCTACCTTGCGCCCGAAGCGCTTCTGCGTGCTGAAACATTGCGGCTGCTGGACGACTGTCGGCTGGAATGCCTGGCCATCGACGAAGCCCATTGTATTTCTCAATGGGGGCACGATTTTCGCCCGGAATACCGCCAACTGGCCTCGGTACGGGAGCGATTCCCGCACGCCGTATGTGTTGCCCTGACGGCAACGGCGACGCCTCGTGTCCAAACCGACATCAGGCAAACACTCGGTTTCCGCAACGAAAACGAGTTCATTGCCAGCTTCGATCGCTCAAACCTTTTCATCGCCGTCGAGCCGAAGACAAACCTGCTGGGGCAAACGCTCGACTTCCTGGCCGGCCATCCCGATCGGTCTGGCATCATCTACTGCGCCACCCGCCGACAAGTGGACTCGCTGCACGAGGCGCTGGTGCAGAATGGGTTCTCGGCATTGCCCTATCACGCCGGTCTTGAGGATGAAACCCGCAAGAACAACCAGCAGGCCTTCATCCGCGACGATGCACGAGTCATGGTTGCAACGATTGCCTTTGGCATGGGTATCGACAAGCCGGACGTGCGCTTCGTGCTCCACGTGGATCTGCCCAAAAACGTTGAAGGCTACTACCAGGAGATCGGGCGGGCCGGTCGAGACGGGCTTCGGGCGGATTGTCTGCTGCTGTTCAGCTATGGCGACGTAGACACCATTCAATACTTCATCCGGCAAGGCGCGGAGTCTGAACGCAAGGGACGGCAAAAGCGCCTGCGATCCATGGTGGATTGGGCGACCTCGGGGGAATGCCGTCGTCGTGAATTGTTGGCCTATTTCGGAGAGGCGTACGAATCGGAAAACTGCCGAGCCTGCGACAATTGCCTCAAGAGGGAAGAGGAGCAGGTTGACCTGACCCTTCCAGCACAAAAATTTCTCTCCTGCATGGTGCGGACCCACCAGGTTTTCGGCATCGGTCACATCATCGACGTGTTGCGCGGTTCGCGAGCAAGGAAGGTGACAAGGCAACGCCATGACCGTCTCTCAACTTACGGCATAGGCAAGGAGTATTCCGCCGAGCAATGGAAACTCCTGGCGCAGCAGCTCATGCAGCAGAAGCTGATTGCTCGAGACATGGAGCATGGCAGCGTCAAGTTGACAGAGAGGGGGTGGGCCGTCCTCAAGGGAGAAGAGGTGCGGGGGGCACCGGTGGAAACAGGAGAGAAGCCCACCGGTCGCGCCGTTCCGGCGGACGAAGTCGCCGGGTACGACCATCAACTCTTTGAGCTACTTCGCACCAAGCGCAAGGAGCTGGCAGACACTGCAGGCGTTCCGCCCTACGTGATCTTTTCCGATCGGACTCTACAGGAAATGGCGGCCTATTTCCCTCATTCCACCGAATCGTTGGAAAGGTTGCATGGCATTGGTCAGGTAAAGGTTGCCAGGTACGCCGACACCTTCCTGCCCATCATCGCCGCCTATTGCCGGGAAAAGGGACTCAAGGAGAATCCCAAAGCCGCTCGTCGCTCCAGATCGGTTTCAAGAGGTTCCAATCCTCGCAGCCGGGAAGCCGGCGAACGCTTCCGGAACGGAGAATCGGTAACCCAACTGATGCAGGCCTACGGAGTGAAACGCCAAACGATCTTCACTTATCTGGAAAGGGAGGTGCAATCGGGAAATGTGCCACCCCTGCAGCGATTCCGCGCCGAGTCCCGGTTGTCATCCGAGGTGCAGGAACAGGTGCTGGCCGTCTTCGACAAGCTGGGTCCGGACTTCCTGCGTCCGGTTTTCGATGCCCTTGACAAGTCCGTGAGCTACGAAGAGTTGGTGCTGATGCGCATTGTCTGGCGGTTGCAGACCCAAGGTGGCAGGGGTTGATCCAGCAGCTCTGCACCCGTTTCAAGGCTTGCTGGTCGCCACCCGTCTCAATTACGAATCTTGCGGAACGACCGTTCGGTTCGGGGGTCGGGAGCGGCCAGGTTGGTGTTCCAGCAACCAGGGCGCCACGGATTGGGTCGGCCAGGCCTGCCACGCCACTGAAAGCACCCCCGGGACTCACCAGTACCCGTTGAAGCGTCCCTCCCAATAGGCCCACAACCAGGCTGTCAGGGAGTCGTGGTCGATCAGCTCGGTCTCCACTTTCCACTCCGGAGCCAGAGTCTCCCCTTCCGCCGGCGGCATAATGAAGCGAAATGTGGACACGTCCAGTGCTTCCAGGATGCGGCGGGCGGTCTCGGCCAGGGGCTCTGCCGGAAACCAGCGCTGGGCGGTCACCATGCCGCGTGCGTAGATGGCCGAGCGACCCGACCGGTAGGGTCCGGGGCCCCAGCGCCCGCTCTGCAGAACGGTCCCGTCGGGTTGAATGCTTCCCCTGACGTTGCGGAAGGTGCCCAGCGTCATGGCCCGCCAGATCCGGTGGCGCCAGGGGTCGATCTCCATCAGCAGGCTGGGCAGGTAGAGCTCGCGATAGCTTCTTCCGCTCCCCCCGGAGGGACGGTTGTCGAGGCCGCAACCGGCGTGCCAGCGCTCGATCTGACGCAGATATTCCGGATCGCCGCCGCTGCGCCAGGCGTGGTGCATCACGGTGAGGTAGATGATGCCGATGCTCCAGGGCTTGGTCCCCGGCTGCCAGTCGGGACCCCACAGGCGGTAGCGCGGCTTGAGGGGCACGGCGAAGTAGGTCCCGGGATGGTAGTAGTCGTGGCGGATCTGGAAGTCGGCGAACCCCTGGAACATCTCCCCGATCAGCGCGGCGTCGTGGGGGCCGGCGATCCGGCGGTAGGCGTCCAGTCCCGAGGCCACGCACTGGAGCTGGTCGGGCGAGGTCTGATTGCTGGCCTTGCCGCAGTAGGGCTTGCACAGGAAGCCGGGTTCCATGGCCTGGGCGCCCAGGTCGTAGACGGTCTTGAGCGCTCCCAGCGTTCGCCGGCAGCGGCGCAGCGCCAGGGGATCGCCGGTGCAGCGGAACTGCCAGGAGAGCGCGGCCAGGTAAAAGCCGGTGTCGGCTGCCGTATCCTCCCAGGCCCGCCAGACATGCATGGGCGGCAGGCCCAGCTCGGCCTCGGTTTTTCCTCGCAGGTGGCGATGCCGGTAGGCCCCGGCGTAGTCTTCGGCGGTCGGCAGTCGATAGTCGGAAGCCCGCACGAACATGGGGACCAGTCCGTGAACCTGCAGGGTCTTTTCCTCCAGCAGCGACTGGATGCGCAGCGCCTTCCGCTCCAGTTCCTGCCGGGTCATGGTGAAGCCGGTCTCCGGGGTGCGTCCCTCTGCGGCTCGTCCCAATGAAGGCTCCTGACCTTTCTGTGTCTCCTCAGTGAAAGCCGAGGCCCCAAGCCTCCCAGGCAGGGCCGCGGCCACCGCGGCCGGTGCCAGTCCCTGAATGAAGCGCCGACGTGCCCTGTCCATGAT
>JAPPFQ010000076.1 GCA_028875135.1 Acidobacteriota bacterium | reverse complement strand
GCTCGGAATAGGGCAGCCCGCTGGCCTGCCACAGCTTGGGATACATGCTGATCGATGTGAATCCGGGGATGGTATTGATTTCATTGACATGGATGTCTCCCGTGATCCGTTCCAGGAAGAAGTCGACTCTGGCCATGCCCTGGCACTCGAGTACCTGGTAGGATCTCAGCGCCAGTTCCTGGATCTTTTCCACCTGGTCCCGCCTGAGCGCTGCGGGAACGACCAGTTTCGCGCTATCGTCCAGATACTTGGCCTGGTAGTCATAGAAGCCCGTACGGGGAATGATTTCACCCGGAAGGGATGCTTGCGGATCGGTGTTTCCCAGGACGGAACACTCGATCTCGCGTGCGTCCAGGGCCTTCTCCACGATGACCTTGTCGTCGAACTCGCCTGCCAGGGCAAGAGCCTCGGTGAGTTCCTCCGCCCCTTCCGCTTTGCTGATCCCGATGGACGACCCCAGGTTGGCCGGTTTCACAAAGCAGGGGTAACCCAGCTTGACCGCCACTTCCTGCTCCAACTCCCGGGCCCGGTTCCTCCAGTGGTCCCATCGGAAGGCCAGGAAGGGGGCGGTCGGCAGTCCAGCCTGCTGGAACAGCCGCTTCATCACGTCCTTGTCCATGGCCACGGCGGAACCCAGCACGCTGGCGCCGACGTAGGGGACATTGGCCAGCTCGAGCAGGCCCTGGATGGTGCCGTCTTCTCCGAAGGGACCGTGGAGCACCGGAAAAACCACGTCAATTGAAGTTCGCCGGCCCTCTTGGGGGCCGGGAGTATCGACTTGAATCAACTGGCCCGATCGGGTCGACTCGGCAGGCAGGACGACAGGAGTTCCCTGCTGCAGGATCTTGGTGAATTCTCCCTCCAGAAATCCTGGATCGGCGCGCCAGCCTCCCTCCTTGGTAATTCCAATGGGAATGACGTCGTACTTGGCCCGGTCGATGGCCGACAAGATCGACGCCGCTGACCGCAACGAGACTTCATGCTCTCCGGACTTGCCGCCAAACAGCAAACCCACGGTGATCTTTTTCATTTAGTTTGTCCGATGCACCCCTGTTTCTGCCGACCCGTCGTATGGGACGGGGCCGCGGCTAAGTGAAAAGTGACTAGTGGCTAGTGACTAGTGGATAGTTATTGGATCGACACGTTAAGCATCTTGTCCGTCTCGGCGCAGTCCTCACAAATAAGCGCAACCAGGTCACAAGACGCTTGCCGGCTCCCTAAACGCTTCTCAAACCAATGACCACCACCCACTGAAACGCCCCTGTTTCGCCCCCTATGAGCCGTTTCGTCGTTTGGAACGGCTGCGCAACCAAGCGAAAAGTGCATAGTGGCTAGTGATTAGTGGATAGTTATTTTGTCGACTCGTTAAGCAATTGAAACAAACCTGTTTCACTCTCGTATGATCCGCACTGCGGGGCGGGGGGCCGCTAACCATTATCCACCACCCACTAACCACTGACCACTAACCACTGACCACTGACAACTGACCACTGACAACTACGGCGTAAGCCGATAAATGGTCCGGGGGAAGGGAATCGCCTCGCGGACGTGTTCCAGTCCGCAAATCCAGGCCACCACTCGCTCGATACCCATGCCGAAGCCCGAATGAGGGAAGTTGCCGTATCGGCGCAGGTCCAGATACCACTCGAAGGCCTCGGCCGGCAGGCGATGCTCCCGGATGCGCCGGCAGAGAAACTCGAGGTTGGTGGCCCTCTGTCCTCCCCCGATGATCTCACCGTAGCCCTCCGGAGCCAGGACGTCAGCCGAAAGCGCCACTTCCGGACGGTGGGGGTCAGGCTCCATGTAAAAGGCCTTGGCCTCGGAAGGGTAGCGGTGAACCATCACCGGGCGATCGAACTGCCGGGCCAGCAGGGTTTCGTCGGCTCCGCCCAGATCGCTGCCCCACTCGATGTCCGAGCCCTTGGATTTCAGGATGGACACGGCTTCGTCATAGGTGAGGCGGGGGAAAGGAGGGGCAACGCCGCGCAGCGGCTCCAGTTCCCGGTTCAACGTGGCCAATTGGGAACTGCAGTTGCCCAGCACCCGGTTGAGGATCTCCGATATCAGGTCCTCGGCAAGAACCAGGATATCCTCCAGCGTGGCATGGCTGACTTCGGGCTCCACCATCCAGAACTCGGTGAGGTGGCGGCGGGTCTTCGATTTCTCGGCCCGAAATGTGGGACCGAAGGAGTAGACTTTGCCGAAAGCCGCTGCCGCTGCCTCGTTGTAGAGCTGTCCCGATTGGGTCAGATAAGCCTTATCGTCGAAATAAGGGACCTCGAACAGGGTCGTGGTGCCTTCGCAGGCAGCCGGGGTAAAGATCGGGGTGTCAACCAGGGTAAACCCGCGTTGATCGAAGAATTTGCGGGTGGCGGCGATCACTTCGTGCCGGACCTTGAGGATGGCGTGCTGCCGGGATGACCGGAGCCACAGGTGGCGCTGGTCCAGCAGAAACTCGATGCCATGTTCCTTGGGGCTGATGGGAAAGGGGCGCTCGGCCGGAACCCGCTGGATGGTCCTCAAATCCGTGACCTCCATCTCGACCCCCCCGGGAGCCGTCTTGCCTTCAGGGACTCTTCGCACGATTCCCGTGACCTCGAGGGAGGACTCCTGAGTCAACTCCCTGGCCTGTTGGAAAACATCGGGTGGAACCGCGTTCCTGAGGACGATCGCCTGCATCAGTCCGGTTCCGTCCCGCAGAATCAGGAAGATGATCTTTCCGCTCGATCGATGGTGGTAGAGCCATCCTCGGATGGTCGCTGACTTTCCCTCGTGATGGGCTGCGTCCCGAATCGCGATCTCAGCCATCACTCCTCCTTCTCTATCGCTTTCTTCACCGTCTCCCAACAGGCCTCCAGACGGTCGCAGGCCTCCCGAGCCGAGTTCAAGGCAGCTCGGAAGTCCCTTTCTCCCCCGCGAGATTCCAGCAGCAGACAGCCGTCGTAGCCCGAGCCTGCCAGGCCCTGCAGGATGTCCGGCCAGGGTGCCGTGCCGGCGAACGGGGGCAGATGTTCATCCCGATGTCCATGGTTGTCGTGGAGGTGGGTGGTGAGGATCCACTGACCGGCAGCCGTGATCTGGCTTGCCGGGGTGGATTCCAGGTGCGCGTGTCCGGCGTCGAAGCAGATCCCGACCCCTGTCTGGTCCGCTTCCCGCAGGAACCGCCCCATCCTCTCCAGAGAAAGTCTGTTGGGAATATTCTCCAGTGTCAAGCGAACCCCGCGGTCGCCGGCAAACGGAACCAGGATGTCCAGACTCTGGTAGAGGGCGTCCAGGTGGCGGGGGCGATATCCGTCCTCGAGTGCCCCCGCGTGTATCACAGCCAGGGGACAGGGAACCCTCTCTGCGAATTCCAGGGCTCTACGGGCCTCGTCAACGGCTTGGGTCCGGCGGTGGGGTTCGACAGCAGCGATGGAAAGCGGCGTTTGAATCCTGCCGGGCCGATATTCGAGACAGTGGGGCAGGTGCAGGGAGTGAAGAAAAGACTCCTGATCCAGCAACCAGCTGGCCACCTCGCGCCCGAGTTGGCTGTCTCGATAGTCGAAATGGGGCCTCAAGGCCAGGATTTCCACCCGTTGAAAGCCCTGGCGGCGCAGGGCCGCCAGCCTGTCCAGGTCCAATCGATCCTCGATGAACAGAAAGGTGGATATGCCTGGCTGCATGGCGGTTCAAGGCCCGGAAGCGAAACGGGGCGACGGCAGGCTGGAGGCGGGATCGAGAGAAGAGCGCCCAGGCCCGTACTTGCTCTGATCGACCAGGGATACTATCATCATTCAAGCCGGTCCCAATAAGGATTGGGGCTCGGTGTCAGGGAGCACGCCTTGAACCTGAACAAGAAGAGTCGTCGCAAGAATGCCCCGGGCAGGTCCCGCGACGGGATCTCGGAGGCGATTCTTCGATCCCACCAGGTGGAAGATCAGACCCACGCGGAACCCCTCTATCTGAACAACCTGGTTCGCGACAAGAGGCGGGTCGTGGTGAAGCTGCTCAATAACGAAGAAATCGAAGGGTGGATTGAGTACTACGACAAGCGCTTTATCCGTGTGACCCGCAACCGCGAAGCCAACATGTTCATCTACAAGCACCAGATCAAGTATATCCAGGAACGCTGATCCATCATTCAAGATCCGTCAAGAGACTGGCCAGGCGGGCGGAGAATGCAGAGCGGGGCAGGATCCAGCGGGCGCCGGCCTTGCGGGCTTCCTCGGCAAGCTCGGTCTGAACGTGGGAAAAAAAAGCCAGAACGGGAATAGCGTCCCCTCCGGGTGCGCCCTTGAGTTCCTCAATGGCGCGCACCGGCTCAGTCGTCCGCCCATTGAGGTCGATGATGACGAGCTTGACCCTCTTCGGGTCTGCGAATTTGAGAAGTTCTCGGGGAGTCTTGAGGAGCCGGGCGGGGACGGAGCACAGCCGGGCCGTGGAGGCGATCTTGCTGGAAAAGAAGAGATCGTCCGCCAGCACCAGAACTTCATCAGTCATGAGCAGGTCTCCGGTTAGTCGTGTCCCCGCACTGGCAGGCGGAGCATCCGAGAGTAAAACAAGGGAGGCTCGTAGCCTGTCGGGAGCAGGGGCCAAGTCCGGTCGAACCGGTTATCCGGATCATCGGACATCGATGAAAAATCCTGTGCATCCTGTGCATCGATGTGAATCAAAATTCCGCCCAGGCCCGATTTTGAACCGGTCTCCGGCCACCAGGCGCAGCCATTTGTTTCAGGAGAACCTCGCCTGCGGTCGCCCCCCGGTCAAGCGCTGTGCCGAAATTGAATCGTCTCTCCGTCCTGAACCGGGTACTCCTTGCCTTCCAGCCGGAGTAGCCCGCGTTGCCGGGCGGCTGAAAAGGATTTGACCTCCAGCAGCACATTCCAGGGAATCACCTCGGCCCGGATAAAGCACCTTTCCATGTCGGAGTGGATGGCCCCGGCCGCCTTCAAAGCCGGTGTGCCCCTGGGAATGGTCCAGGCCCGAATTTCCACGTCGGCCACGGTAAAGAAGGAAATCAGTCCCAGAAGCCGGTAGGTGGTCCGGATCAGGCGAACCAGTCCCGACTCGGCGAGGCCGTAGTCGGTCAGAAAGTCCTCTATCTCCTCGTCCGTCAACTCCGCCAACTCTGCTTCCAGTTTGCCACAAACGGCTGTCAGTTCAACATTCGGTTGGCCGGTCAGGGTCTTGAGACGATAGTACTCGACCGCGCGCGAAATCCGCGCGGCAGCACCTTCGTGGAGGTTGAGCACGTGCAGCACCGGTTTTTCCGACAGGAATGAGAATCCCCGGAGGCGCTTCTTCTCTTCCCCGGTGAGCGTGAGAGATCGAAGGGGCTTTTCTTGCTCCAGCCACTGCCGGCACTTTCGAAGCAGCCTGTCCTCTCCGATCAGATCCGGATTCTTCATCTTCTTGAGATCCTTTTCCAGGCGTTCCAGCCGTCTTTCAATCACCGTCAGGTCACCCACGATGAGTTCCAGATCCAACTCGGTGATGCTCCCTTCCGGAAAACCCGGGACTTCGCCCTGTGGCGAAGGCTCCTGGTCGAAGGATCGAACCACGTGCACCAGTACATCCAGGTTGCGGAAATCGTCCAACCGGATCTCCGGAGCGGCGGCGGCTCTGTTAAAGGAGGGGACATCCCGGTATTCGATCACGGCCGGGGTTGTTTTTTGGGGCCGGAAAAGGGCCGACAGCCGGTCCAGGCGCGAATCGGGGACGGTGGCCACGCCAACCGCCGGTCCTCCCCGCTTGCGGTATTGGGCAGCGGGGCCGATTCCCGCCCTGGTCAGGATCTTGAAGAGGGTGGATTTGCCCGACGAAGGGAACCCGATAATTCCGGCTTTCACGACGAGACTCCCTGGATCGCCATACTGTGTTGAGGGTGCAAGGTTTCGACCGCTTGCCCGTTTACACCAAACCCAGGGTCAAGATCTTGACCAGAGTTCTCAGGAAGGTTTTCCAGGGCGATTTTCCGGAGGGGCCGGCAGAGCCGTAGGCAGACGCTCTCGGACCGTTTCTCTCTCCGGAACGAAGCGGACCGGCGCACCGGCAATCGCGAAAATATTCCGGGGATTCAATCCGGCCGGGTGCAACTCTCATCCCGGGACCCGGGGGCACGGTAAGAACCTGGGAGTTGTCCTCTCCCGTGATTTCCAGTTGGCCCCGCTCGGATTGCACGCAGATGGTCCCATCCGGCTCCAGGCTGATCTCGCCACGGTAGGCATCCCCCTGAAGCTGCGGGGCGGGGCCCACCTTGATCAGAAAGTCGGGGGTCAGGAAGAGGTCTCCCTGAGAGCGGGGAAGATCGTAGTCCACACTGCCGCGGTGCAGGGTGAAGAGGAAGGGAGACCGCGGCTGCTGAACTGTCAAGTCCGTGTCCCTGCAGAGACTGAGTCGCCCCCCCGCCAGAAGTTCCAGTTGGGCTGTGCCGCTCTTGCTATGGATCCTGGCTCCATCGTAAACCATTGGGAAAGGGGACCGTCCGCCTCGCCCCCAGTCAATCCGGCCGGTCAATTGCAGGCTGCCCTTGGAGGTCAGGAACCCCACCGGGAATTTTCCGGTCCGGCCTGCCTGGGGCAACGGGTGGCCCAGGGAGACCGTGGTTGTCGCACAGACCAGAATCAGGCAACCCGTGGGAATCCTCAAGAAATTGGCCAGGCTGGGAATGGAGTGGCGAAACATGTCGGAATCTGCGTTATCCCAATCATCTCTCCGAGGCAGGCCCGGGATTTCAGGCCCGGAGTTTCCCTGGAACGATCACCCTCAGCCTAACAGAAAAAAGTTCGTCCCCAACAAATAAACTGCTTGACTCCACCGGGTGAACCCGTAGACTGGTGTGGAGTAAAGTGGACTAGAAAAGACTTTTGTGGTCTAATGTGGATCTCAGGTTCGCATTGGGGGTCTTTCTCGTTGGCCGCATCTCAGCCACTTCGGAGTTTTGTCTCATGCTGCAACTCAGGGGAAGCCAAACCACCAAGCTGGATGGGAAGGGCCGTATCAAGCTGCCGGTTGGCTTTCGCTCCGAAATCGAGCGGGAACACGGAAACGAGTTCTACGTCACCAGCCTCAAGGGAGACTGCATCCGGCTCTATCCTTTTGACGTCTGGGACGAGTTGGAAAAGAACATTGCAAATCTGGGGGCCAAGAAGCCGGTTGTCAAGAAATTCCTGCGTGCCACCAGCTACTACGGTCAGAAGGCGCTGATGGACAGCCAGGGTCGGTTGCTCCTGCCTCTGGGGTTGCGAGAGTCCGCTCGGCTTGAAGATGAAGTCAGGGTGGTTGGCTCCATGGATTACCTGGAAATCTGGCGAGACGATACCCTCAAGAATGCTGTCGAGAGCAATCCCTGGACCGACAGCGACGACGAGGAACTCTCTGAACTGGGGATCGCGGGATGAGTTTGACCCACTATCGGCCACAGGTGCTCCAATGGAGTCGACACCCAAAATCAAGACGGGTCCCGGAGAGTCGACGGGCTTTCACAGGCCGGTGATGCTTTCGCGGGTCATCGAGTACCTGCGACCTCAATCGAGAGGCCTCTATATCGACGCGACTCTTGGCTTGGGGGGGCATGCCCGGGCCATTCTGGAGGAGTCGTCTCCCCAAGGCAAGCTGCTTGGGATCGATCGCGACCGGGAGAGCCTGGACCGGGCTGCGCGGGAACTGGCCGGGTACGCGGGACGTCTTGAGCTCCACCACGGGAATTTTGCCGAGGTGAAAGACATCGCCCGCCGCCGGCGATTCGGAGCCTGTGACGGGATCCTGGCCGACCTGGGCCTTTCTTCCTTCCAGTTGGAAACGGCGGAACGAGGATTCAGTTTTCAAAGATCCGGACCACTGGATATGAGAATGGACACCGGCTCTCCAATGACGGCTGCCGAGGTCGTCAACCGTTTTCCGGAATCGAAGCTGGCGGGGCTGATTTACACCTACGGGGAAGAACCGGGTTCTCGCCGGATCGCCCGGGCTATCGTGCGAGCCAGGCCCCTGCACGACACCCTCAGTCTGGCGGAGGTGATTTCTCGGGCAGTGCGTTTCCGCCGGCGGTCAAAAATACACCCGGCGACGCGAACCTTTCAGGCACTTAGAATTTTTATCAATCACGAATTGGAGGCGCTGCGGCAATTCGTCGCCAGCGCGATCGAGGTGCTGAGGGAGGGGGGGCGGCTGGCAATCATCAGCTTCCATTCTCTGGAGGATCGGATCGTGAAAGGCTCTCTGGGTTCCATGGCTCGGGGGTGTATCTGTCCTCCCGGGATGCCGGCCTGTGCTTGCGGTCGAAAAAAGCTGGTGAAGCTGGTCTGTCGCAAGCCCGTTTCCCCGACCGAGGAGGAAACGATCGGAAATCCCCGTTCGAGAAGCGCCAGGCTGAGGGTGGCCGAAAGACTGTGAAGCCGCAGGTGCTTCGACTCCGTCCGGCATCGACGGCTCGGTTGAGGCAAGGAGGTGCGATGACTGAGATTCACATGGTTAAGCAGATAGACAACTCCCGGTTGGTCAAGGAGTTGGATTTTCAGAAGACCAGGGAATGCCTGGTGCTCATGATTCTGGCCATGCTGTGTCTGCTGGTGTTGCTCTGCCTGGCCTGGCAGCAGTTCGAGGTCATTCGCCGGGGCTATGAGCGTGAAGAGCTTCGGACGGACATCAAGCACCTGACTGAGATCAACCGCCAGCTCAAGCTGGAGAGGGCCACCCTGCGCAGCCCGCAGCGCATCGACCTGATTGCCAGAAAACAGCTTGGGCTCATCAGTCCCTCGTTCGACCAGATCGTGGTTCGGCCCGCCCCCGAGGCGCCGCAACCGACCGAGATTATGGTCGCAGCCCGGGAAGGACGTGGCATGGAGGCTCTCCCGGCCGGATTCGGAGCGCTTCCTTAAGTCGACTTCCCGACTCCCGATTCACATCGGTGGACCAGGCAGCGGGCAGGAATACAGGGCGGCCAGCCCGAATTCCAACGGTAGCCATTCCAATACGCAGCGGGCCTTTCGATGTCGGCCAAACGCCCAAAGGCATTCCAAACCCGTCTTGGCCTTCTGGTTCTCTTCTTCGTTGCCTGGTCCTGCCTGATCGTCTTTCGTCTTGTCGACCTGCAGATCGTCCGCTACCCGGAAATGCGGGAGCGTGCGCGGCGACAGCAGACCCGGGTGTTCGAGATCAGCCCCAAACGCGGGACGATTTACGATCGCCGGAACCGGGAGCTGGCAGTCAGCATCAAGGTCGAGTCGGTTTTTGCCGTCCCCCCCCAAGTCTCCGACAAGCCGCGTACGGCCTCACTCCTGGCCTCCGCCCTGGGACTCGACCCGGGTAAGGTTCGGCGAAGACTGGAAGGGTCGCGAACCTTCTGCTGGATCAAGCGAAAAGTGGACTTTCCTCAAGTCCAGAAGGTCCGGGAGCTGGGTCTTCCCGGCATTTATTTCGAGACCGAAAACAAGCGCTTCTATCCCAAGCGGGAGCTGGCTGCCCATGTCCTCGGCTATGTGGGCATGGACAACGAGGGCCTGGCCGGTCTGGAGCACCTGTATGAGCGGGACGTACGTGGCGCGCCCGGCCGAATCCTGCTGCAAACCGATGCCAGAAGACGTTACTTCAGCAGCGTGGAAAGGCCTCCCACGGCAGGCGCCGACCTCGTGTTGACCCTGGATGAGTCGATCCAGTACCTGGTGGAGCAGGAACTGCAGGCTCAGGTTGAGACAAGCAGGGCCCGGGGCGGCGCCGCCATCGTGATGAATCCGTCCACCGGCGCCATCCTGGCCATGGCCAACGTGCCCACCTTCAACCCCAATCACTATGGCCGCTATTCCGAATCAGCCTGGAGGAATCAGGCTATCCTCAATATCTACGAGCCCGGGTCCACCTTCAAGGTCTTTACGGCGGCCGCGGCGCTGGAGGAAGGGCTGACCACCCCCGAGGAGCAGATTCATTGCATGAATGGCGGCATCGTGATCGGGAAGCACCGAATCCGGGACCATAAGCCCTTTGGCTGGCTGTCGGTTCGGGAAGTGATCGCCCGTTCCAGCAACGTCGGCGTCATCCAACTGGGCTTTCGGATCGGCAAGCAGCGGCTGGAGCGCCACCTCCGGCACTACGGATTCGGCCGGCCCACCCAGGTGGATCTGCCCGGAGAGGCCAGGGGGTTGCTGCGTTCGGCTGCGGACTGGCACACGGTCGACCTGGGGACCATTTCCATGGGACAGGGAATCGGAGTGACGCCCCTGCAGATGATCACGGCCGCGGGAATGATAGCCAATGGCGGCTATTGGATTCCCCCCCGCGTTGTCGAGCGGGTCCGCTCGGATCAGGTTTCGCGGAGTCCTTCCGGGTCGCAGGCCGGGGGCAGGAGAGTTCTGCGGAGAGAGACCGCTGAAACCATCAAGGAAATGATGAGCCTTGTGGTTGCCGAAGGGACGGGCAGGAGGGCTCGGCTGAGGGGTTTTTCCGCGGCGGGCAAGACCGGTACGGCCCAGAAGGTGGATGAGCGCGGACGTTACTCGCACACCCAATTCATAGCTTCCTTCGTCGGATTCGCTCCCGTCGACAATCCCGCTCTCTCGATCGTGGTGCTGATCGATGAGCCTCGCGGCCTTTATTACGGCGGCCAGGTCGCCGCCCCGGTGTTCAGGAATATCGCGGAGAAGACGCTGAACTATCTTTCGGTGCCTCCCGATCAGCCACAGCAGGAATGGAGGGACGACACCCGGGTTGCGGAACTCGGCGCCGAGAAGGATCCGTTGGAGGAACCGTTGATGGATGCGGTTTCGTGGACTCCGGCCACGCTGAACGGCGAGCAGGCACCGGGCCTCGCCGAGGCGAAGGTGGAGGCACGGCAGGACCAGGATCTGGGGGGCTACGAGGATGCGGCGATCGATGGCCTGGCCGTGGTGGCCGTACCCAACTTCATGGGGAAGTCCCTTCGAGCGGTGATGACGGAGGGGACTCGGGCCCGATTGCAGGTGGAGGCCCGGGGAGCCGGACTGGTGGTGCAGCAGTCGCCCGCGCCCGATTCCAAGGTGGCGCCGGGCTCGACGGTGAGGGTCCGGCTCAATCGAAAACTCTAACCCGCACGGCTCGCCGATCTCGCCGGCGAGGGACGCAGGTAAGGATCGGCCGGTGGATCCATGCAACTCCGGGAACTGATCAGGAACGTCGAAGTCATCGGTCCGGCCGAGTCTCCCGAAACGGAAATTTCAGGGATCGCCTACGATTCCCGGCAGGTCAGGAGCGGGTATCTCTTCGCAGCCATCCGGGGGACCCGCACCGACGGCAATCTCTTTGTCGATCAGGCGATCCAGCGTGGAGCCGGCGCAATCCTGTCGGAAAATCCCAGTCCATCGGCATTCCCCCGGCCGTGGATCCGCGTCGAGCATGGTCGCCGGGCCCTGGCGCAAACCGCTGCCAACTATTTCGGTCACCCCACACGCGAGCTGCGCGTGGTGGGAGTGACCGGAACCAATGGCAAGACCTCCACCGCCTATCTGCTCGAGTCCATCCTGAGAACCGGGAGCTCAGGGGTGGGGTTGATCAGCACGATCGCCTATCGAAGCCCCGGATGGTCGGCCCCGGCAGGGCTCACCACCCCGGAAAGCCTCGAACTGCAGGAGTTGTTCCGTCGCTTCCGGCAGAACGGCTGCCGCCAAGTCGTGATGGAGGTTTCCTCTCATGCGCTGGATCTAGACCGTGTTTTCGCCAGCCGATTCGAAGTGGCCGTCTTCACCAATCTGTCACCGGAACACCTGGATTATCATGAGTCCATGGACAGCTACTATCGGGCCAAGAAGCAGTTGTTTGTGGACACCGGGTATGGACCACCCGAAGTGTCGGTTGTGAATGTGGATGACGTCTGGGGACAAAAGCTGGCGGGAAGCATCCCGGGCCGATGCCTCACATTCTCTCTGATCCGTCCGGCGGACTTCGGAGTTCTCGAATGTCGTTCGGGATGGAAGGGCATGCGAATCCGCTTGCGGATTCATGAGCAGGATCTGGAGGTACGTACCAGGCTGTTGGGGAGCTTCAATCTCTCCAATCTTGTTGCCGCTGCCGCTGCCGCCAGCAGCCTGGGAGTGGATCGGGATGCCCTGAGAGATGGAATCGAAGCCTGTCCGCCCATTCCGGGCCGGTTCGAACAAATCGATTGCGGTCAGTCCTTTCAGGTGATTGTGGACTACGCCCATACCCCGGATGCGTTGCGCCACGTCCTGGCCACCGCCAGGGAACTGGGTTCGCGGAGGGTGTTGGTGCTGTTCGGGTGCGGCGGTGAGCGGGACCGGGCCAAACGGCCGGCAATGGGGTCCGTCGCCGAGCAGCACAGCGACTGGGTCATGCTCACCTCCGACAACGCCCGCGGTGAGGACCCCATGGCGATTCTCGGAGAGATCGAGGCCGGTTTCCGGTTCGATCGACACGAAGTCGAGCCGGATCGTCGGGAGGCGATTCGGCGGCTATTTTCTCGGGCGGAATCGGGAGACGTGGTCATTCTGGCCGGCAAGGGGCACGAGGTCGGCCAGCAGCAAGGCGATCGGGTTCGTCCCTTTGACGATCGCCAGGTGGCCAGGGCAGTCCTTCGGGAGAGGGATTATGGTGATGCGGCTTGCAGCCGGTGAAATCGCCCGAGCGGTGGGATCCTCAATCGATCCGTCCTGCCGGCAGACGTCCCCGTCGGGTTATTCCATCGATTCCCGAACCTTGAAAGTCGGGGACTGCTTTATTGCCATTCAAGGATCCCGATTCGATGGCCACCAATTTGTTCCCGAGGCGGTGCGCAAAGGGGCCTCCCTGTTGATTCTCAGCCGCAAGGAGACTGTCGGATCGGTGACGGGGACACCCTGCATCCAGGTGGATGACACATTGCAGGCGCTTCAGCAACTGGGCGCTTGGGTGCGCCGCCGTTGGGGGAAGCTCCTGATCGGGATCACGGGAAGCGTCGGCAAGACGACCACCAAGGATATTGCCGGCCACCTGCTGGCAGGCCGGTTCAAGGTTTTCAGGAACGATCGAAACTTCAACAACCACTTCGGTCTGCCTCTCTCGCTGCTTCAACTGGAGTGGGAGCACCAGGTTGCCGTTATGGAGCTCGGGATGTCGGCCCCCGGAGAAATTGCCAGGTTGAGTTGCATTGCCCGGCCCGATTTGGGCGTGGTGACCAACGTTAAGCCGGTTCACCTGGAGTTCTTCTCCTCCCTGGGCGGTATTGCCAGAGCCAAGCGGGAACTCATCGAGCACCTTCCCGTCCGAGGAGTGGCCTTCCTGAACAACGACGATGTCCGGGTGCGCAAGTTCAGTCGTCATTTCGCGGGTGAGGTGGTCACCTTCGGCATTGAGAGGCCGGCGGGCTTCCACGTGGACCGGATTCGTCGCAGGGGGTTGGGCGGATGCGAGTTCAGGGTTCGGCATCGCGGTCGAAGCTACCGATTGACCTCGCCCTTGCTGGGTGCTCACAATGTCTCGAACTGCTTGCCTGGAATTGCTCTGGCCCACCGCGTGGGGATGAGCTTCCCGGCCATCGCCGACCGACTTCTCAGCCTGGAACCGGGTCGGGGCAGGGGGCAACCGCTGTTTTTCGAGCAGGGGATCTGCGTGGTGGATGACAGCTACAACTCCAATCCCGCCGCCCTGATGACCATGATGAGGCTTCTCAAGGGCATCCCCGGCTATCGAAGGAAGATCCTGGTCGCGGGAGAAATGTTGGAGCTGGGCCCCGACGCTGCCCGATTCCACCGGGCGTGCGGCAAGGCGGCGGCCGGCTGGGGGTTCGATCTGATCCTTGGCATTCAGGGACTTGCGGATCGAGTGGTGACCTCGGCCCGAGCCGCCGGCTACGATTCCAGCCACTCGGTGTTTTTCGACGATGCAGCCGAGGCCGGCGAGTGGCTGGCACCCCGCGTCCGGTCCGGCGACCTGATACTGGTAAAGGGCTCACGAGGGGTGAGAACCGAGGCAGTGATAGAAAGGCTGAAAGAGGACCTGGCCCTTTCCGCCTGACGTGCCGGCCGGTCGGGTCCCGGCTTGGGGCCGATCGGCCACGCCGGCGAGTGCATCGGACCTCCCGGTGCGGAGGTCAGCTCAAATCCAATCCAATGCTCTACCACCTTCTCTATGAGTGGCTGTTTAACGTTTTCCCCGACGCATCGGTACTGAACGTCTTTCGCTACATTACCTTCAGGACGGCCTATGCCAGCATTACGGCCCTGGTGCTGGCTCTGATCCTGGGTCCCTGGCTCATTCGCCGATTGCGCCAGTTTCAGGTGGAGCAGCACATCCGGGAGGAGGGTCCCAGTCACCACCAGGTCAAGGCCGGCACACCCACCATGGGTGGCGTTCTGATCGTGGCCAGCACGATTGTGCCGACCGTCCTGTGGACCGACCTGAGCAATCCGCTGGTGTGGGTCGGCCTGGGTTCGATGATCGGGTTCGGCGCCATCGGTTTTGCCGACGACATCATCAAGATCAAGCGGCGGAGAAACCTGGGGTTGACGGCTCGGGTCAAGCTGGGGTTGCAAATTGCCCTGAGCGGCGCCATTGCGGCAGGACTGCTGCTTCTGAAATCTCGGGGAGCCTATCAAACCGATCTGGCCGTTCCCTTCTTCAAGGATCTGCAGCCCAACCTGGTGTTGGAGACCTTTGCCGGCTCCGCTCTTCATTTCCTGGATTTTGTTCCCTTTCTGCTGTTCGTGTTGGTGGTTCTGGTTGGATCTTCCAACGCCGTCAATCTCACCGACGGGTTGGACGGCCTTGCCATTGGTTGTGTGGTGATCGCCGCGGGGGCGCTGACCGTGCTGACCTATGTCACCAGCCATGCCTCCTTTGCCGGATACCTGGATATTCCTCATCAGGCCGGTGTCGGGGAGTTGACCATTTTTTGCGGGGCCATGGTGGGTGCTTCCCTGGGTTTTCTCTGGTACAACTGCCATCCGGCAGAGCTCTTCATG
>JAPPFQ010000172.1 GCA_028875135.1 Acidobacteriota bacterium | reverse complement strand
CGGAATGTCTCCGGTGTGCAGCAGCACGTATCCGGGCAGGTTCTTGTTCTCGCTGCCCAAAGCGTAGGTGATCCAGGATCCCAGGCTGGGATGGCCCCCCACGTTTCTGCCGGTGTGGAACAGGATGTTGCCCCGGGGATGGAGCGGGAATCCGGAGACCATGGAGCGGACCACGGCCAGGTCGTCGACGCAGGTGGCGATATGGGGGAGCAGCTCGCTGACGGCCATCCCGGACTGTCCGTAGTGTTTGAAGCTCCAGGGGCACCCCTGCCAGGTTCTCTGCCCGTCTCCCGAAAGCTGGCCATGCAGCTCATTCAGCTTGGGCTTGGGGTCGAAAGTATCCATGTGCGAGACCCCGCCCGGCATGAAACAGAGGATGACGTTTTTCACCTTGGAGGGGAAATGAGGCATGGCCGTGGGAGTGGGAACAAGCCCGGCGTAGGCCTTGTCGGCCATGAGCGAAGACAGCGCCAGCATTCCGAAACCATTGGCTGCCTGCTTGAGCACCTCGCGCCGCGTCAGCGGAGCGCCGGCATACCCTGGACAACCCTCTCCGTTCCCTTTTCGCATCGACATGGTGGGGCCTCAGAACAGATAGATAAGCTCTTTCAGATTGAACATGGCGTGAGCCACGTCTTTCCACACTTTTTTTTCGCCCAGTATATTCTCTTCAGAGATGCCGTGCAAGGCCGATAGCCGCGAGACCGCGCCTCGGAATCGCCCCAACTCGGTCGCGTCGGGCGAACGGCCCAGCGCCCGGCGGAACATTCGTTCCAGGCGGGCTTCCACGGTTGCATCCCCTTCAGCCAGCAGTCGCTCCGCCCAAAAGCCGGCTTGCTCGACCACAAAGGGGTCATTGAGCAGAGCCAGGGCCTGGGAAGGCACGTTGGTGCGGTCTCGACGGCCGCGAGTGGCCGAGGGCGCCGGAAAGTCGAAGAGTTCCAGAAAGGGCGGACTCTCCATGCGGGTCACTCTCAGATAGAGGCTGCGCCGCCCGTTTCCGTCCAGCGGTCCGGAGAGCAGCTTGCGATAGTCCTTGGGGTCGTCCCGAAAGGGCTGGATGCTGGGACCGAAGAGGCGGGGTTCCAACCTCCCGGAGGCTGCCAGGATCGTATCCCGGACGACCTCGGCTTCCAACCGCCGCAGCGGATAGTGGTGGAGGCTGTGGTTGTCGGGATCGACCCTGGTGGCCAGGGAGGACGGCCGGCTGGACTGGCGAAAGGTCTCCGAGAGAACCAGCAGGCGCAGCAAGCGCTTGACCGACCATCCATCCTTGACGAATCGGCCGGCCAGGTAGTCGAGCAGTTCAGGATGGGTGGGCTGGTCTCCGAATCGGCCGAAGTCATCCACGGTGCCCACGATGCCGCGGCCGAACAGGTGGTGCCAGAGACGGTTCACCATCACCCGGGCCGTCAGCGGATTGTCGGCCGAGGCGATGACCTCGGCCAGTTTCCTGCGACCGCTGCCCGGGGTTTGGAAGGCCGAACCGGAGGCCTTCAGCATGGTCAGGTAGCCGCGTGGCACCGGATCGCCGGGACGCTTGGCATCTCCCTTCTCCAGCAAGGGGGCGTTGAAACCAGGGTCGATGTCGCCCATTGAGCTGATGATCCGCGGATTCGAGAGCCGGGACTCCAGGCTGCGGTAGGCGGAAACCAGCCGGTTGAGCCGGGGACTCAGATCCTTGCGGTTCTCCAGCAGCTCATTCCCGATCAGCCAGTCGATCCAGCTCACCTCCGCCAACCCCGCCTTCCCCTTGGCCCAGGCGGTCAGGGCCCGCCGGCTGGCGGCCCCATAGCGCCCGGCCAACTGCTCGGCGCTTCGCGGCGGAGCCCCCTGGAACAACGGGGCCAGGTGGTCCAGTTCCTCTCGCGGCAGTTCCTCGATGTCGTGCAGCACCGCCCGAGAAATCCCGAAATAGGACCCGGGTCTGACAAAGTCTTCCTCCGTGTAGTCCTTCAGGTGCCGGGGGCGCTCGGGTATGCGGGGATTCCCGTCCTTGGTGACCAGTTCGATGTAGAGCGGAAAGGTCGTGTCGCGGTGCTTGATGGGTATCCGGTACCAGGACAGGCGATCGCTCTCCAGCGGCTTGTAGTCGTCGCCGAGAATGCAGTGATCCACAATGGTCCGGCGGGAAGCCAGCTTGCCTCCCATGAGCCGCAGACTCACGAATTTCTTGTCCTTGGGCAGATAGGGAGAGCGCAGGGCGCCGTTGAGACGTTCCGAGAGGACGTGGCTGTAGAGGCCGGCGGACAGAATTCCCGAAACCACTCGGGAGCCATCGGTGCCGAGGGTTAGTGCTCCATCGGTTACCGCCCCCTCCATGAGTCCGAGACCGTCGGGGCGCCAGTCGCCCGGACTGCCGGAACGAAAATCGCCGAAATCCAGGAAGTGGCTCCGGTTGAAGTCCTTTCGCTCCGCCATCTCCCGCTTGTAGTGAGTCGCCATCTTCGACCAGGCATGGCCGAACCGTGCAGGAGACAACCCGGCCTCACAGGCGATGGCTGCCCAGGGGTAGAGAATATCTTCGGGGTCCATGCTCTTCCTGAGCAGGACCTGGTGCCATCGCTCCAGCCTTTCCGGATCGAGACCGGCTGCCCGGGCCGCGTCAGGGACGCCGACGGCCTGGGCCGCCTGGAGCGCCAGCAGGGTGTCGGGTATCTGTTCGGACTGTCGAATCCAAATCCGGGCCAGCTCCTTGCGGATAGAGGATTTCAGCTTCTTGAGCCGTTCCTTGATCCATTGGTCGGAGTCCCCGACATCCAGCGTCCGGGAAAGCTGGCGCGAGCTGTTCAGGATCCCGTAGAGCGCGTAATAGTCCCGGGTGGGAACGGGGTCCAGCTTGTGATCGTGGCAGCGGGCACAGGCCACCGTCAGACCCTGAAACGCCTTGGTGAGAGTGTCGATCTGGTTGTCGACCACGTCGGTGCGGATTTCCCGGAAGGTCACGCAGTTGTCGTGTCCCATCTCTCCCAGGCGGAAGAAGGCCGCCCCGGCCAGGGACTCGTTCAGTCCCAACCGGTGGTCGATGCGGGGTCGTTCCAGCATGTCGCCGGCGACGTGTTCCCGGACCAACTGGTTGAAGGGCAGGTCCTGATTGAAGGCCCGGATCAGGTAGTCCCGATAGCGCCAGGCAGCCAGCAGCTCGTAGTTCCACTCGTAGCCGTAGGTCTCCCCGAAGCGCATCACGTCCATCCAGTGACGCGCCCACCGTTCCCCCAGGTGAGGAGAGGCGAACAGACGATCCACCAGGCGCTCGTAGGCGTTGGGGGAGGTATCCCGAACGAACCGATCGACTTCCTCGGGCTCAGGAGGCAGCCCGGTCAATACGAGGCTGAGCCTTCGGACCAGGGTCTGCCGGTCGCCGGGCGGGGCCGGCTGCAGCCCCCGGCGCTCCAACTCCGCCAGAATGAACCGGTCCACCGGATGACTCGATGCAAGCTTTCCATTTCCCGGCGCCCGGGGTTCGGTCAAGGGTTGATAGGACCAGTGCTCCCGCAGCATTGCGGCGTAGAACTCGTCGACTCCCTCGGACCCGCCAGGGGCGGCGGCAGGCTCGGGCCAGGGGGCGCCCAGGGCGACCCAGCGTTCCAGGGCGCCGATCTGCTGGGGCGACAGCCGGCCGGCCGGCGGCATCTCCAGCTCCTGGTGGCGAATCGCCTTGATCAGCCAGCTTGACTCGGGCTCCCCTTCCACCACCGCGGCTCCGCGGCTTCCTCCCTTGAGAACTCCCTCCCTCGAGTCCAGCCGCAACCCGCCCTGCTGCATCCGGGGACCGTGGCAGTCGTAGCAGTGCGCGGCCAGAACCGGACGCACCTCCTTCTCGAAAAACTCCAGGGCCTCAGCCGGGAACTTCTCGGACGCCAGCCCCGCCCCGGCCAGGCAGAGCACCAGGGCCCCGGCAGCAATCAAACTCGACTTCAGGGATTCAGCCTTCATGGCGGAAAAACCTTCTGAACGGCCGCACATACCCATCCGGGAGACGAGTCCCAACGAACGTCGCAATGGATGCTCTCATTCTATTCCCACGCCCGGTCGGGCGGCAACGGGAAGTTGATGGCCGACGGGGAGAAACCGCGTTCGCAGCTCAACTCCCCTACGTGACGTCGCCCGATGGCTCCCCCCGGGCTTCTGCCCGGGGCATATTCTAAATAGAAAAGCACGTTTCCCCTTGCAGCATTGTGTGTCAGGTGAGAGCTGCGAAGCTGCGGTTGGCGTGAGTAAACCACGGAAGCGCCCCCAACAAGCCATCCTTATAGAGCTGCGTAGCTGCGGCTCAGGGTAGCCCCGGGTGGCAACCCGGGGTCGTATCGGTTCTGCGCCAACCCAGCCGCGTATGCGGCGAATAGGAAGCACCCGTTCCGGAAACGCATTGCCCCATCCACCACCCCAGCCGCGAAAACGGCAATTCCGAAGCACCCTTCCGAAACGCACAGCGTTTCCAAAACGCCCCCGACTTCCAGCACTCAGTGAGATCAACGTTTTTCCAGTAATTCAACAACGTCCCCAATTACCCCAAACTCCCGCCGGCTCAAAAACATGGCCCCCGGAATTCACGCAGGCCGCGAGTGGGAGTAGGATGAACCCATGAGCAATGCCTCGTTAACCCTTCGGCGACTGGGACCGGATACCCTACCGGACTTTGCAACACTGCTCGTTACACCGCCGCATGGCTGGTGCTGGTGTGTTGCCTGGGAAACCCCTGATTGGGAAGGATGGGAAGATCGTAGCGAGAAGGACAACCGGTGCCTGCGCAAGACACTCTGGGGTGCCGGGCCTTACCATGGACGGATCTTCTACCTGGATGATCGGCCAGTCGCCTGGTGTCGAGTCGGTCCGCGGACGGCATGGCCAAAGTTGTGTGCGACCTTCGACCTGGAACCGGTCGACTCGGTTTACGCCTTTGTTTGTTTCGGCATCGCTGGAAGCCATCGCGGTCAGGGTCTTATGCATCAAGCGATGGCGCTGGCGTTGAGGGACTTGGCAGCGGAAGGCGTGGAGGAGGTCGAGGGCTTTCCGCGCAAGAAGAGTCTGACGAACCGTTTGGATCCCGGCGAGGTGTGGATGGGCCCGGCCCGCCTCTTTTCGGCAGCAGGATTTGAAATCGTGGAAACCCGGGATACCGTCCTGCACATGCGCCGCAGGATAGTCAACGGGAGGTCGTAGCTCTGACTCCACAAATAGAATGAGCTTTTTGCAAAATTCGTAGCGGGGCAGGTCATCTTGCCGGAAAACCAGAGGTTCTGCCTTTTTCAATATCGGGTGCGACCTGGTGAAAAAGGCTGTCTAACCACAAAAAGCACAAAAGTCACAAGTTGTGTTTTTGTGCCTTTTGTGGCCATTTCCGGTAAACGTCCCGCTGCCGAATTTTGCAAAAGGCTCTGTAAACACATTGGACAGCAACGCCCCAAGAAGCTCCGAGATGATGTTGGTACCGAGCAGGTATCTCACAGTTCACAACCGGGCGTCGCGTCCCGGTGTTTTCTCGCGTTGCCTCGCAAACAGTTTGTCAGGGTCAAGTGCAAGCTCCGTGAGGTCACTCTCATTCCTAAAGGCCTGATACGCCATTACGAAACTACGGCGGCTCGAAGCGAGCCGCTCGAATTGCTTGCAGCCGATTAACACCGCGACGGGTTTGCCGCGCCGCGTCAACTCCACCGTCATTCCCTGTTCTGCGACGCGAACGAGTTTCGGCAGATTGTGGCGTGCCTCGGCGATAGAATGCTTGTCAGTCATCGATCCACCTGTAATGTTCATAAACATGTACATCATGCCTTACCCGCTGATGGTAGCACCACCAAGCGGCTGTGGCGTAGTCCTGCTCCAGCTCGTGTTACCCGTGCCAAGTGATCTCCCTTGCTTACACGCGGACCAACTACCTTATTCGAATATTCGTTCCAACGCTTCTCGGGCGGTCACAACGGGAATGCCTTCGACCTCTCCGAGCAACAGCACATGCCGCTCGTCACCGGAAACGATCAAATCAGCCTTGGCGGCGATTGCGGTGGCCAGGATAGGATTGTCCTTTGGGTCGGGGGACAGGTCCACCAGCGGCAGCTCTGCAAGGACAAGGGCGCGTGTCGCGATCGTCTCTACAATGGCTGCGGCTTCATTTAGGTCGAGAAACCCATGGAGGCGAGGCCGGGAAAGAACATCAACCAATTCAGCCAGTTGCGCAAACGATGTAACCAGCTCGATCTCGTTACGTAGCCACGCCTGATACAGGCGGTCGGGTGGGGTACCCTTGGTAATGAGGGCACCGATGAGGATATTGGTGTCAAGAACGACCCGCACGCGCGGCGTCCACCTCCTCGCCAATCAGGTCAAGGATCTCTTGCTGGCCATATCGGGCATTGCGGTCCTTGACCTGGCGGACGGTGAAATCGAGCAAACGGCGGCGCACGGCTTCATCGACAAATCGGGACAAATCGCCTTTCTTGCCTCCGGTGCGTGCAAGATAAGTGCGTACAGCCCGGTCGGTCTTTTCAGGGATAGAGAGATGCCATCGCGTCATGGATTTATCTCCACACATAGACACCTAAACACATAGGTGCTTATCATAGCTGATGTCGGCGTGGCACGTCAAATCCGGGGGTTGATTACTAAGGCAGGAATGTGTAATATCCATACACATACCTATAGAAAATACAGGTAATCGCCATGGCCAGAGTTCAGCTTGTCATCGCCGATGAAGATCGAGACCGCTTCGTGCACCAGGCGCGACGGGAAGGCATGACGTTGAGCGCGTGGTTGAGGGCTGCTGCTCACGAGCGGCTGCAGGAGCGACAGCGCGCCAAGCCCTTCCAATCCCCGGAGGATCTGGAAGAGTTTTTCCGCGCCTGCGACCGTCTGGAGGGACCCGAGACGGAACCGGATTGGGACCGGCACCTGGACTTGATCAATCAATCGCGTAGAAGAGGTACATCCGATACATGATCTTTGTCGACACCAACCTCTTCATGTACGCGGTCGGACGACCCCATCCACTTCGATACCCTGCTCGGGAGTTCTTGGTCGAAGCCAATCGGAACGGTACGCCGCTCTGCACCTCGGCGGAGGTACTCCACGAGTTGGCGCACGCATATCTCCCGGCTGCGAGAATCGAAACACTCGATTCGGCCATGGCGCTAATCCGCAGGTTTCGGGTGGAAGTGTGGCCGTTGGAAGAAGAGGACGTCACCCTGGCCCGGCAACTCCATGAACAGTATTCCGGCTTGAGCCCCCGGGACCTCTGTCACCTTGCCAGTTGCCGCAGGCGCGGCGTGAGCGAGATCAAGACCTTCGATCAAGCTCTCCATGCCGTGGCGGGCGCCCGGACCCGATAGATAGACAACAACGGCAAGGTGGCGCCGGCCGTCCGGCACCGAACACATAAGTCCCCTTCTCAAAGTCACTTGACCGAGCGACGCTGAACGGCTGTCCGGTCGAGGGCGGATTTCCGGGGTTCGCCGCATTCAGAGCAACATGCTCGGAGTTCGATCCGAAAGGAAACTCCAACTATGTTAGTGGATGCTATCGACGCAGATGACCGTCTGATCCGTGCCCTGTTCGCAATCGACCTGGTTGCCCTCTTCCTGCTGTTGGCCGCCACCGTCTGGTCGGTGGTCCGGCCCGACCGCCGGATCTGGCCTCCGCCGACACGGCGCTCCTGGCAGTTTGTGATGATTTGGATCTGCTACCGTGGGGCCCTGGGACTCAACGCCTGCCTGCTGGTCCTGGATTGGAATTCCTGGGTCTTTTCGGGCGGCCTCCGGTTTCTCCTCGGCATCCCGCTTGCCCTGCTCGGAGAGATGCTGGCGCTGTGGGGAATCGCCACCATCGGCCGGAAGAATTCCTGGGGCATCAGGGACGGCTTCGTCAACTCCGGCCCCTACCGGTTCACCCGCAATCCGCAATGCCTCGGATTCAACCTCCTCTTCCTGGGCCTGAGCATCATCGCGAACTCACAGTTCCTCTGGGTGACCCATGCGCTGCTCGCCCTGGTGTTAGTCACCATGCCACTCAGTGAGGAGGATTGGCTGAAGGAGCAATACGGGGAGGAGTACGAGCGGTATCGGCGGGAGACGCCGCGATTCTTGTGAGGCCGCTGCGAGTGTCCTGTCTCAGAAACAGGACTACCATCGCCGATGGAGGATCCACCCGAGAACGGTCGCTTGGAGAGACCGTTGGGGTTTCAGCGAAGAGGGGCCGTTGCGCTCCGAAATCCGACAACCCGATTTCTGAGATTGAACACTAGCGTTCAATCCCCGGTCCGGCGGCGAATGACGGTGCCCTTCCCGGAGAGGGCCTGGGTGACGGGATCGGGCAGCCGGGCATCTCCGAAGACGACTTCCCTGACTCCCTGCTGCACCGCCTCGACCGCTCCCAGCAGCTTCTTCTTCATGCGGCCCCGGGCGAATTCCATGAATGCGTCGGCCTCTTCCACGGGGATCTCTCGGATCAGGCTGCTCTCATCCTCCAGCTCGCGCAACAGCCCCGGGATATTGGACAGGATGACCAGCTTGTCCACCCCCAGGGCCGCCCCCAGCACGGCCACGGCCCGATCGCCGTCCACGTTGATGGCTTCCCCCTGGCGGCTTACGGCCGGCGGCGTCAGCACCGGCGTGTAACCGTGATCCAGCAGAAGATTGAGCAGGCCCAGGTTCACAGTCTCGATACGCCCGGTGTAGTCGTCGCGCAGCACCCGCCTCTTTCCGTTCTCCACGATGGTGATGGTCGACTTGCGGCGACCCTCCCAAATGCGGCCGTCCATCCCGGAGAGCCCCACTGCATTCACCCCCAGCTTCTGAAACCGCTCCACGATGCCCTTGTTCATCTTGCCGCAATAGATCATCTCGAAGATGGTCAGGGTCTCGCGATCGGTGTAGCGGGACTCATAGCCCGAAACCGAAGTCACCATGCGGGGGGGCTTCCCCAGCTTTTCCGACAGCGCATTGGTTTCGGCCGAGCCGCCGTGGACCAGAATGGCCCGGCGTCCCGACTGGATGAGGGAGGCCAGGTCGCGGCACACGGAGTCGTAGTCGATGCCGAGGCTGCCTCCCACCTTGACCACCAGCATGAGTGCTCGATCTCCTTGATTTTGACTTGGCTTGGGGAACGGCGGGGCGCAACCCGGTCCGTGAGGCCAGTCCGGCCGCTACCGCCTGAATTCCCCGGCGGCGTTCAGCGCAGCCTTTTGTCCAGCCACTCCACCACCAGGTCGGAGGCTTCCGGAATCTCGGCAAGCACCTCGATCCCCCGAGAACTGGAGCCTTCGAACACGCGGGTTTGTCTGGGGTATCCGGTCTGCCCCTCCAAACCGGCGATGGAAGCGGTGGAGGACTCATCCCCCCGGGTTGCCAGAAAGAGGATGGAGTGAGGTTGGAAGTCTTGTGCCCGCTCGGCCACGCCGCGGACATTGGCCAGATTGCCGGAAATCACCACCGCGGCGCGCACGTTTTCGTACTTGCCGGAGGCCAGAAACGCCAGGTCGGCTCCGAGACCCGTCCCCACCACGCCGACGAGATAGGGATCGATCGTTCCCCGGGCCTCCAGCCAGGCAAAGGTCGCCTCCAACAGTTCCAGCAGGGCATCCATCCGGTCGGGATCCGCCTCCGAAGAAGTGGCCGCGCCGCCTGAGGACTCCTCTTCTCCGGAGTTCAGATCGAGGTTGAGCACCCCGACCATGTTCCCCGCAAGCTTCTCCTGGATGAAGGTGTCCCAAACTCCGCGGGTCTCCCCCGAACCGTGCAGCAGCACCACCGCCGGAAACCGCCCTTCCTCAAAGTCCGGTGGGGGATACCAGTCGCCCGCGAAGTGCAGGCCTCCCTTGCCGGGAATCTCAACGCTCTCTTTCGGCGCAGCGGCCGGCGCGGGCTCGTCCTCGACCTCCCTTTCCGCCAGCGTGAAGCTGAGCACGTTGTCATAGCGTTTGAGCATGGAGCTGATGGCCAGAACTCTGGAGCTGAGCTGCTGGTACTCGGCATGGACCTCGTAGGTCATCGACGGGTCCAGCCCGTGAATGGCGAAGAGCCCCTTCTCATCCGTGATCAGTATGGTCGTGGTCTCGTTCCTGGGGTTTCTGACAAAGACCTTGGCCCCCGGCTGGGGTTTGCCGTCAGGCCGGGCCACGTGGCCGCGAATCGACTTGGTCCGAGCCTCCTCTTCGCCGCCCTGGGCCCTGGCTTCCCCGGAAAACAGGCCCCAGATCAGAGCCAGAAACAAGAGAATGGGCGCCGGACCCATCCTGATGAGGGTTCGCAATCCCGAGGCCGGCTGGAGACTTCGTCGAAACATGGTCTTGACGGCAGGGGCCGGAATCGAATCGTCAGCCCGCGTTTCAATGGAGGAGACGGCTACTCCGACTTGGCAACCGGCTTCATCTGGATGACGATGTGCTGCAGTTCGTCGGCGTAGAACTGAACGGACTTTTCCGCCTTACGGTAGCCCTTCTTGCTGGCAGTCACTGTCACGGTCTGTTCTCCGGCGGGAAGACGGACGGCAAATTCCCCGCGGCGGTCAGACTGCATCCGCCACCGCTTTCCCTTTTTCTTGCCGTTCTCCCCCGGCGGCAGCGTCACCTGTATGGCCACTCCCGGCAGGCTGAAACCCCTCTGATCGAAACAGCTCCCCTTGAGCAAGGCGAAGGGTTGATCCTTCTTGGGCTCGTTCTTCTTTTCCTCAGGGAGTGCCGTCGCGGGCACCCGGACGACGATAATCATGGCAGCCACAACAACCGCCGCGCACCACTTGAGTGACTTCGACCTCGGCAACGCCATCGGAGGGCTCGACAAATCAGTACCGCTCATCATTATACGGGATGCAAACCGGGAAAGCCCAACCCCAGGGTCTCCTCCCAGCCGTGCATCACGTTCATGGCCTGGACCGCGTTTCCCGCCGCCCCCTTCATCAGGTTGTCCAGGGCGGAAAGCACCACCAGGCGCCCTTCCGCCGGGTCCAGCTCGAAGCCGACGTCGCAGTAGTTGGATCCTGCCAGGATCTTGGGTTCGGGGTAACGGTAGACCCCCGATCTTTCCTTGACGACTCTGAGAAAGGGCTCCGCCTGGTAGGCCTCCCGATAGGCCCTCCAGAGGGCCTTCTCCTCCGGAACCCGCTCCAGCAGCACCTGGGCCGTGGCCAGGACGCCCCGCACCGAATCGGTGGAGGTGGCCGACAAATGAATGCGGGGGCTGGCCCCGTTGAGAGCCAGCTCCTGCTGCACCTCGGCCGTGTGGCGATGGCGGGTCGGCTGGAACGACCGGAGAGAGCCGCTGCGCTCCGGGTGGTGGGAAGCCAGGCTGGACTTGTTGCCGGCCGCCGACGAGCCCACCTTGGCCTCGATGAAGATGTCCTCCGAAGCCACCAGTCCCGCCTTGTAGAGCGGGAAGAGCCCCAGAATGGCGGCCGTGGCCAGGCAGCCCGCCCCGGTCACCAGCCTGGCCTCTCGAATCTCCTGCCGGTGCAGCTCCGGAATTCCGTAGACCGCCTTGCCCAGCAGTTCGGGCCTGGAATGCTCGTGGTGGTACCAGGTCACGTAATCGGCCGGGGAGCGCAAGCGAAAGTCGGAGGAGAGGTCGATGACCCGACTGCCCAAATCGAGCAATTCCTCCATGCGATCCACGGCCATCCCGTGGGGCAGGCAGAGGAAGAGCAGGTCGACCTTCTTCAAGGACCGGCCGGCCACAAAACGGAGCTTGCAGCGCTTGCGAAGGTTGGGGTGAACCGAATGGACGAACTTGCCCACCCTGGATTCCGAGGTCACCTGACACAGCTCAACCTCGGGATGGCCCAGCAAGAGGCGCAACACCTCTCCGCCGGTATAGCCGGAACCTCCCACGATGGAAACCGAGATCATGGAAGCTCCTCGGGCCCGGACTGCCCTTCGCCGGCAGCCCTCAGGACGTAGTCGACGATTCTGGCCGGGATATCGACACCGGTGGTATGGATGGAATTCCTGAACTCCATGGTGTAGTTGACTTCGTTGACCTGAAACCCCGACTCGGACTCGAATAGATCCACGGCAAGGACCCCGCCGCCGACGGCTCGGGCGGCTGCCTGGGAAAGGCGGTCGATTTCCGGGGTCACCGGGCAATTCTCGGCCCGCCCTCCCCGGGCCGTGTTGGTAATCCAGTGGGAGGCATAGCGATAGATGGCGCAAATGGTCTCGTCACCCACCACGAAGCTCCGGATGTCGCGGCCCGACTTGGGAACGTACTCCTGAATGTAGAAGACGGAGTGCTGGTAGGAACCCAGGACATCCTTGTGTTCCAGCACCGCTTCGGCGGCTTCTCGATCATTGATCTTGGAGAGCAGGCGCCCCCAGGAACCGACGGCCGGCTTGAGCACCACCGGATAACCCAATTCCTCGATGGCTTTCAGGGCGGACTTGGGCGTGAAGGCCATGACGGTCCGAGGGGTGGGAATCCGGTTTCGAAGGAGCGCGCTGGTGGTCAGGAACTTGTTGCCGCAAATCTCGGCCACCGGATAGCTGTTGACCGTCCGGATCCCCCAGTCGTTGAGAACCTTCAGGGAATAGAGCGCCCGGGAGTGGTTGACGCTTCTCTCCAGAACCGCGTCGAAATCCAGGTGCCTGGAGTCCAGGCGAAAGATCAGCTCGCGGTCGTCGACGATCTCCGGCGCAACGCCACGGCGGCGAAACTCCTCCAGCAGCAGCTTTTCTTCCTTGCGCAGGATGGAGCAGAGCAATCCAACTTTCATCGGTACACACAAAAAAACCACAGGGAGCGGAATCGGTCAAGCAACCCTCGCATCCTCTGTGGTCGATCGGGTCGGAAGGTGAGTTGTAAAGACTCCTTGCCGGGGGATCATTCCCCCCAATCTTCTTCTTCCTCCGGAGCCAGGACCAGCTCAACCGGATCCATGCCCACGACCTCCAGGTCGGCCCCGCAATCGGCGCAGGTTACGATCTCACCCTTTTCCACATCGTCTTCCAATTCCAATTCGGCTTCGCATTCCGGACAGTGGGCCACGGGTCCCTCCCTGGACACCGATAAAGATTGCAGCGATTTTGAATATCGTGGAGAACCTAAAGCAAAATGGGCGCCTCGCTTCCCGACCGGCCACAATCAGGACGGGGACCAAGGCGGTGCAGGTAACCAAGCCGGCGAAAGATGCGGCAGCAGGCAGCAGTATAGGAAAGCGCCGAAGAGACTGTCAAGCGCATTATAGGGTCCCCGAGGCGGCCGGCGGGTGCTGCCCAATCGCGTCAGACGTTGTTTCTTTTGGGTTTACAAGCCAAGCCATCTTTTCCTATGATGGAGTGACGCTCCTGTCCTCCCCGGGGATCCTCATTTATGAAGGCTGCTCTGATCAAGCACCTGCGACCGCTCCAATCCGGTCCCTGCTGCCTTGCAATCCTGGCTTTGAGCGCCTTCTGGCCCGTGGGCGCCAACCAGAGCAGCGAGCTTCGAGAACCGTCGGCCCAACCGCGACCTGCTCCACCCCGGCAACTGGAAAGCGCAGCCCTGCAGAATTTCTCCCGCCGAGTCCGAAGGCATCGCTACAACCTGGACAGGCAAGGGATCCTGGTGGAATCGCTGGATGGTCGCACGGTTCTGGCGAAACTGAACCCGGATACCCCGCTCAATCCGGCCTCGGTAATGAAGCTGGTCACCTCTCTGGTGGCTCTGGCGCAGCTCGGCCCCGATCACCGCTTCGTCACTCGAGTCTACGGAGACACCCCCATCGATCAGGAGAAACGGGTGCTGCCCGGCAACCTCTACCTGGTCAGCGACGGGAATCCCCTTCTAGGCCGGGCCGAACTCTATCGATTAACTCGTTCCCTGAAGCGAAGGGGCTTGCGTCGGGTGGAAGGAGACCTGGTGGTAACCGGACCCTTCTCAGTGAACTCCAGCAGCAACCCCGACTACCCCGTCCGCTACCTGGCACGCTACTTCCGGCGAACAGGCATCAGGATCAAGGGACGAGTCTACGCCGCGCCGAAAGAGTGCGTCAGCGAGCGGTTGCGAATCGAGTATCTCAGCCACTCTTCGCCGAGCCTCGGGGACATCCTGTCGAAGGTGAATGCGTTCAGCGTCAATGACATCGCCGACAGGCTGGGGCGCGCTCTGGGAGGCCCCGAATCCATGCGGCAGTATCTGATCCGGGAGATGGGCCTCCGTCCCTCGGATATTCGGATCGAAAAACCGTCCGGCATAGGACGCAGCCGCATGACCGCAAGTGCCGCCGTTCAAGTGCTTCACTGCCTTCGCGGCACCCTTCAGGGTCATGGAATGCAGCTGCAGGACATCATGCCCGTGGCAGGAGTGGACCAGGGGACGCTTCGCGGACGATTTCGGCATTCCAGGTACCGCGGCCGTGTCCTGGGAAAAACGGGAACCAATTCCACCAAGGATCGGGGTGTCAGCACGCTGGCGGGCGTAGCCATGACCCGGGCCCACGGTCCCGTCTTCTATGCCATTCTCAACAACGGGGGCGGAGTCATGGCCTACCGGCGATGGCAGGATGAGTTTCTTCGGAAGCTGATCCAGGAAAACGGCGGCCCGGCCCAAGCCCTGCAGACCCGCCCCAAATCCCGCCGGCTCAAAGGCTCTTCTTCCTGGAATCCCTCCCCCTATTGGGAAGGGCTGGCCCGGGTTCCCGCCTATCGGCGAAAGATACGCAGGAAATCCCGGCAGCCCGTTCGGACAAGCGAAGTCCGGACCATCCCCGCCCCCGCCTCAGCTTCGACCTGAGCTGGAGCACCCCCGTTTCGCCCCTTGCCTGAAATAAACGCAGCTGAACCACAAAGGCCAAAAAATTCCACGAAGGAACACGAAGGGCCACCAAGCGTGAAGGCTCTGCCGCATGGGTAGGGCTGCAGCCCCTTGAGAAGCAAGAGGGATGGGAGGAGGCCCACCCGGGGGGGGGGGGGGGGGGGGGGGGGGGGGGGGGGGGGGGGGGGGGGGCGGG
>JAPPFQ010000247.1:6432-15116 GCA_028875135.1 Acidobacteriota bacterium | reverse complement strand
GATGTTGACCACGCCCGGACTCACCCGGCGGTAGATCTCGATATTTTCGGATTCGTCCTGGCTGAGGGGGCCGTCGGGCAGCGGGGCGGCCACGACGCTGGCGGATTGACCGGGATAGGAAGCGGGTCGCGGGTCCTCGCGGGACGGGCGCGCCAGCAGCCAGGTGAGGGCGGAGGCCAGGGCCAGCAGTAACACCAGCGTCGACAAGCGAAGGGTCAGCTTCATGGCTCCGCAGACAAGTTCGAAGTGGAATTGCCTCTGTTACCCCAGGAGTTCCTCGATGGTCCGTCGGGTCTCCTTCATGTAGGAGGGTCGAAAGCCGTCGTACCTTTTGACGATCGCTCCCTGCTGATTCACGATGAAGGTGGTCGGAATGGCGCGGACGCCTCCGAAATCGTCTCCCAACGAAGGGGCTCCCGCCACCACCGGGTATTTCATGCGGTGCCGCCGGATGAACCGCCGGACCTCTTCGGGGTCACCCGAGTCCATGGAGATGCCCAGGATTTCCACCCCCTTGGAACGAAAATCCCTGTAGAGGTCATTCAAGTGCGGAATCTCATACACGCAAGGCGTGCACCAGGTGGCCCAGAAATTCACCACCAGGATCTTCTGGTCATAGTCCTGAGAGCTTATCGTTTCTCCCGCCAGCGTCGTCAGTGAGAAATCGGGCAAGCTCGAGACCTGGCGAGACCCCTGCGCCCCGGGTCCGGTAGTGGTGGGGAAAACACAGGACCAGGAGAATCCCTGCAGCAGACAGAGCGCGACTGCAAGGAAGCGGCTTCTCCCGGCACGGGTGGGAAACAGGTTCATCAGCTCTCCCGGCAATACCCCTGTACGGTTCGCCTGCTCATTGTAAGCGCCACCCGCTCGGGCGCACAAGATTGCAGCGGAGACACCGCGGCCTCCGGTGTGCTCCGGAGAGAGGAACGATTGTCCCGGCTGGAGTTGGAGGAGTCCTGGACTCGTTGAATCCGGGTCAGAAAACGGTCCGCCGGTTCAAATCCTTCCAGGCGCAGATCGGTGCGTTCCCGGCCCGCGGAGTCCAGGAAGAGAATCGTCGGTACTCCCAGGATTCCGAAACGCCCGCGGGCGCGTTCGGCCTCCGAGCCCGATTCAATCAGGGTCAGGTCGAGCTTGAGCCTGACCAGCCCCTCGGCGGCGCTTCGCACCTCGGGATCGGTGAAAGTAAAGGTGTCCAGTTCCTTGCAGGGCAGGCACCAGTCGGCGTAGGCATCGATCATCACCGGCTTCCCCTGTTGGCGGGCCTGGGCCAGCGCCTCCTCCGAATAGGTTTCCCAAACAATACCCTCCTTGGGTTCACCCGGAATCAGCAGCACCGCCGCCAGTCCCAGGCCCGCTCCCACGCAGACCAACAGACCGGCAAAGACCCGGGAGGCTGCGCGCCGGGCCTCCACCAGAACCAGGTAGGCCGCCGAAGCCGCCAGGAAGGCCACCAGTGCCCAGGCGGCGGCGTGGCCCATAAGAGGGCTGAGAAAGTAGAGAGCCATGCCCAGCAGAACCAGGCCGAAGAAGCGCCGCACGGTCTCCATCCATTGCCCGGAACGGGGAAGCTTTTTCAGGGCTCCCGAGAAGGTCCCCAGAACCAGGTAGGGAAGCCCCAGTCCCAGAGCCAGGACGAAGAACATGAAGAAGCCATAGGCCGGTTCTCCCCTGTTGCTGACGTGGACCAGCAATCCGATCACGAACGGACCGATGCAGGGCGCCGCCACAATGCCCATGGTGAGCCCCATCATCAGCGCTCCCAGGTTCCCCTGGGAACTTTGGGGGACAAGGCGATTGAAGCTGACCGGCAGGCGGAACTCGTACAGTCCGAACATGGAGAGCGCCATCGCCACCATGAGGCCTGCCAGGCCCAGCAGCACCAGGGGGTGTTGGAGGGCCGCCCCGAAGATCCCCTGGGTCAGGGAGGCCGCCACACCCAACAGGGAGTAGGTGATCGCCATGCCCAGGACGTAGGTGGCAGCCATCAGAAAGGTGCGGCTCAGCCGTCCCTCGGTCTGGTTGCTGAAGAACCCGATGGTGATGGGAATGATGGGGTAGACGCAGGGGGTGGTGTTGAGGGCCAGTCCCGCCAGAAACACCAGCCCCAGGGTCACCAGCAGTCCCTGGCGGGCGATGGTTTCAGACAGCGTGTCCTTTCGCCGGGCGCCGGCGAATTCCTGAAGCGCCCCCCGCGGGTCCAATTCCGAGCTTGAGGCTTTAGAGGTGGCGCGCGGTGCCCGAAACAGTTCCTGGTGGATCGGATTGGGAGCGACGCCGGCTTCAAGGACCTTGAAGGAAACGGTGAAGGGAAGGTTGACCGGAGCCAGGCACTGGTTGTGGCTGCAGGCCTGGACCGTCACCTTGCCCCGTACCGGGATCGACCCGGCATTTTCGACTTGGACAACTTCTCCTGCGGCGGCAATGATGACCCGCCCCTCGTAGACGTCCAGCGGTTGCCCGGGGGCAAATTCGAAAGTCTGACTGATGGGCTGTGGGTATTGGGGTTCGGCCATTCGGGCGGCTTCGGAGGTCTCGAAGGTCAACCGGGTGGGAATCAGGTATTCCAGGGAAGGGACATGGGCGTTGATGTGGTAACCCGGCTGAATGGCCAGAACAATGGCAATTTGAAAGGGGTCTCCAGCTCGCACCCCATCCACGGAGGGATAGGCCTCGAGACTGACCACACGGCGGCTGCCCTGGGCTAACAGGTGAGGTTGGCCCAGGGCCAGGCAAAGGAAGAGCCCGAAAATCCAGCACGATCGAATGGTGAAACGGTTCAACAATTGGCTTTGTCTACCTCCAGCTTTTCCACCAGACGGTCCACCTGCTGCCGGGTTTGCTCGAGGGTTCCCGAGTTGTCGATCACGACCGTAGCCAGCGGCAGCTTGGCCTGCAAGGGCCACTGCAGCCCGATGCGCTGCAGGGCCTGGGCCCGGGAGAGCCGATTCCTCGCCATCAGGCGCTCCACCTGCTGGTCGACGCCGCAACTGACCACAACCAGGTGTTTGAACTGCTTGTGGAAGCCGGACTCGATCATGAGCGAGGCGTCCACCACCGCCTTCGACAGCCGATGGGATTGTTCCATCCGGTCGAGTCGCTCCAGAATGCTCCGGATGACTTCCGGATGCACCAGGGCGTTCAGTTCTTGCAGGCGGGCCGGGTCGTTGAACACCACCTGGCCCAGAATGTTTCGGTCGATTTCTCCGTCCGCATCCAGGATCCGGGTACCGAAGGCCGCCACCACCGGATCGAAGCAGGGTTGCCCCTTCCGAATCAGTCCGTGGGCGACGCGGTCCGCGTCAATCACCCTGAATCCGTGCTCGGCGAGCCGGTCGCAGACCGTTGATTTCCCGGTGGCGATGCCCCCTGTCAAGCCTACTCTAAGCATAGCTCAGGGCCGTTGAAGATTCTATTTCCCGGACAGGACACCAGCGGCCTGAACCGTGTTCTTCATCAGGAGTGCGATGGTCAGTGGGCCGACCCCTCCGGGAACCGGGGTGGCGGCGGAGGCCACCGCGGAGACGCCGGACCACTGGACATCCCCCACCAGGATCGAGTGGATTCCCTTGCTGCGGTTGCGTTCATATCGAGGCTTGAGCGATGGGTCTTCAGCCAGCAGGCTATCCAGGGCGGCTCCCTCGACGCGGTTGATTCCGACATCGACGACCACCGCCCCGGGCTTGACGAAATCCGCCGTCACCATGGCCGGTCTTCCCACGGCAGCCACCAGGATGTCCGCCGATCGGGCGACGGCTGCCAGGTCCCGGGTTCTGGAGTGACAGAAGGTTACCGTGGCGTGCTGTTGCAGCAACAGCAGGCCCAACGGTTTGCCAACCAGGTTGCTGCGCCCGATCACCACGGCGCGAGCGCCTCGGAGGAGAACTTCTTCCCGGCGCAGGATCTCCATGACGCCGCTCGGGGTGCAGGGTCGCAAGCCCTCCCGTCCCAGAGCCAGAGCTCCGGCATTCATGGGATGCAGGCCATCCACGTCCTTGGCGGGATCGATGGCCAGCAGCACCGCTTGCTCGTCTATCTGCCCCGGCAGCGGCAACTGAACCAGGATGCCGTGGATCGAGCTTTTCCGGTTCAGATCGGAGACGCATTGAAGGAGCTGGGCCGTGGTGGTTTCCTCCGGCAACGCCACCAGTTCGCTGAACACGCCCAGCGATTGGCAGGCCTTGATCTTGTTCCTGACGTAAACACGGGAAGCCGGGTGGTTGCCCACCAGCACGGCCGCCAGGCCGGGAACCACCCCCTTGTCTTTGAGGCGCGCCACGTCGAGGCGCACCTCCTCCCTGATCTTCCGCCCAATCCTCTTGCCGTCGATAACCTTGGCTGTCATGGCGGGTGCTGGGCGAACCTCGGGATCGAAGGGATATGAAGAGAAGAATCGGCGGCCGGCGCCGTCGTGTCACTCCGCCGGCAGCGGACCTGGCCGCCGGGAAAAATGGTAGCACGGATTCCAGGGACAGGAGGGAATCCCATTTGATATTGACAATGCCCGCGGATCGACTAAGATAACTCCGTAGGCCATTGTCGATGAAGTAGTAGAGAGGTTTGTCCGTGTTTCTGCGGTCCTTCATATCGAGTCTGACGAAGCGGCTGGGTTGCGACGTCCAGCGCCCGGCGCCTCGCCGGAATCGGCCTTATTCCAGCTTCGGTTCCTTTAGCAGCCTGTCCTGGTATTATCGGGGCAGGCGGGCGGATTGAATCGAGCTGAGGATGATCCTTAGAATGAATTCAAGCCCGCCTCCCCGGCGGGCTTTTTTGCGGTTAAGGAGTGTCTCATGATCATTTCCATGATCCCTAGGGCTACCAGCGAACAGGTGGATTACGTGTGCGACAAGATCAAGAGTTTCGGCTATGCCGCCCATCCCATTCGAGGCAAGGAACGGGTGGTCATCGGAGCCGTCGGCGACGGAAAAGACAAGGACCGGATCATCTCGGTCATGGAATCGGTTCCCGGGGTGGAGTCGGTCATTCCAATCATGCAGCCCTTCAAGCTGGTGGGCAGCGAGTTGAAGCAGGAGCGGACCGTGATCCGGATGGACGGATTCACCATCGGAGGGGACCAGTTCGTGGTCATGGCCGGCCCCTGTTCGGTCGAGTACCGGGAACAGCTCATGCAGACGGCTGACAGCGTCAAGGCCGCCGGCGCCAAGATTCTTCGAGGCGGGGCCTACAAGCCGCGGACCTCTCCCTACGATTTCCAGGGCCTGGAAGAGGAAGGACTCAAGCTGTTGGCGGAGGCCCGGGAGCGAACCGGACTGAAGATCATCACCGAGGTGGTCAATACGGAGAACGTCGACCTGGTGAACGAATACACCGATATCTTCCAGGTCGGAGCCAGGAACATGCAGAATTTCGCCCTGCTGAAGCGGCTGGGCAGGACCCGGAAGCCCGTCCTGCTCAAGCGGGGCATGATGTCGACGCTCAAGGAATTCCTGATGTCGGCGGAATATATCGTCTCTCAGGGCAATACCGACGTCATTCTCTGCGAGCGCGGCATCCGCACCTTTGAGACCTACACCCGCAATACGCTCGACATCTCCGCCGTACCGGCCCTCCAGCAGCTCTCCCACCTGCCGGTGGTGGTGGACCCCAGCCACGGCACCGGCAAGCGCAACCTCATTGCTCCCGTTTCCAACGCGGCAGTGGCCGTGGGCGCCCACGGTCTGCTGGTGGAGGTCCACCCCAAGCCGGAGGAGGCCTTCTCCGACGGACCTCAGTCACTGCTGCCGGATGAATTCGAGGCGCTGATGGAGGGAGTCAGGAAGTATGTGACCGTGGATGGGCGCAGCCTGTAAACGGGACCGGGCGTTGGCCCGGGAACAAGCTCAGCCGGCAGTGGCGGCTACCACAGCCCGCGCCGGGGCGCGAGACGACCGGCTGCCCGGCTTGGAGCGCCGGTACTCGATCATCTGAGCCACCACGCTCACGGCGATCTCCTCGGGCAGAATGGCGTTGATTTCAACCCCCATGGGGGATTGGACCCGATCCAGCGCTTCCTGGGAAATGCCCTCCTCCCGCAGATTCTGAAACAGCGTCCTCTTCTTGACCTTGCTTCCGATCATGCCGATGTAGCGCGCACGGGTGCCGGCCGCCCAGCCGAGGACGGTCTGGTCTTCCTGATGGCCGCGGGTGACGATCACGATGTAGGAGAACTCGTTGGGATGGATGGCTTCAAAGGCCGCCTCGAAGCTCTCCGAGAAGATCTGAGTGGCTTCGGGGAAGCGCTCGGCGTTGGCGTACTGGGGACGATTGTCGATGATGACCGAGTTGAAGCCGGCCAGCACCGCCACCTTGGAAATGAACTTGGACACGTGGCCGGCCCCGAAGACGTAGACCGTGGGGGTGGCCAGGATGGGTTCCACGAAGACCTCGACCTTGCCGCCGCAGATCAGTCCGGCCTCCAGGTTGGACGTGTCGGTCAGGTCGAAGAGCAGCCGCTTGGGTTTTTCCGCCAGCATCACCTGGCGGGCCGCCTTCCAGACATCGTTCTCCACGCAGCCGCCGCCGACCGTGCCCAGGGTGGAACCGTCCTCGCGCACCAGGATCTTGGCGGTCTCAAAGCTCGGCACCGACCCCCGGATCTGAATGATGGTGGCCAGGGCCGCCCGTTGGCCCTGATTGCGCAGGCGAGTGATTTCTTCGTAGATATCGACGTTCCTGGAGGTGGTCATGCCGGGTTCCTCTTCGATGGGGACGACTGCTGTGCGGCCCCGAGTCCTCGCGGGCCGACTAAAATGCCAGTATAAACGAATTGGAGACCGTTTGGGGAGAGACGCCGGAAGCAGTGGCTAGTGGTCAGTGGCTAGTGGTTAGTGGTCAGTGACTTGATTAATGCGTTGAGCATTTTGCCGATCTCGGCGCAATCGTTCAACAGGCACCTGCCTTTCTCTGGCGTTGTCATCTCCAGCTTTGTCGACAGCGTCAGAAACGTTTCAAGCTCCGCTAAAGACCCCCTCGCAACTCCAAGCGACTGAATAAACTCCCCTCTCGAGCGGCGTGCCTGCCCCTCCGCGATGTTCGCCGCGATGTTCGCCGGAATGGAGGCAGCCGACCGTCGCATCTGTGACGTAATGCCAAATCTTTCTGCGGCGGGAAAGTACCGCGTAAGCGCGTAGATCCTCACGGTCAAGTCCATTGATTTCTGCCAAACGATCAATTCCCGATAAGAGTGTACGGATGTCATGATGCATAACTCGCTTTCACAAGTGTCCACCAACAACAACCATTGAGCAAGCAGTGACCACTTGCCTGAACCAGGGATGCTTCAGAAAAATAACGTATCGATTGAATAACTAACCACTGACAACTGACCACTAATCACTGTCTTCAGTTAGAATGGCCCCCACCAGTGACATGAGGGGGTGTTCGAGATGAAAATGTTTTTGGCGGACCAATGGGTCGAAAGATCGGAAAAGATCGAAGTGAGAAATCCGTACGACGACAGCGTGGTCGATACTGTGCCTCGGGCCAGTCTGGCCGACGTGGACAGCGCGCTGGAGACCGCCCGGCAGGGGGCGGACCTCATGAGGCGCATGGACGCCTACGAGAGGTATGAATTGCTGGCCAAGGCTACGCGTCTGGTTGAAGAACGGAGCGAGGACCTGGCCAGGACCATCACGCTGGAGGAAGGCAAGATCATCGGGGAGGCCCGGGTGGAGGCTTCGAGGGCCGCCCAGACGCTGGAGGTCTCGGCCGAAGAAGCGAAACGGGTGACGGGTGAGATGATTCCGCTGGGCGGCGCGCCCGGTTCGGGCAACCGCCTGGGGTTCACCCTGCGGGTCCCCTGCGGCGTGGTCGCGGCGGTGACGCCATTCAATTTTCCGCTGAACCTGGTGGCCCACAAGGTTGGGCCGGCCCTGGCCGCCGGAAACAGCGTGATCATCAAGCCTGCCAGCGACACTCCGCTGTCGGCCTTGAAGCTCACCGAGATCATGCTCGAAGCCGGGTTCCCGCCGCCGGCCGTTCAATGCATCACCGGAGGCGGAGGGCAGATCGGCCGGGCCTTGTGCGCCGATCGCCGGGTCCGGAAAATCACCTTCACCGGCAGCCGGGATGTGGGGGAGGACATCTGCAAGACGGCCGGGCTGAAAAAGGTCACCATGGAACTGGGCAGCAACGCCCCGCTGATCGTCATGCCCGACGCCGACCTGGAAAAGGTGTGCCAGGCCATCCTGGCTACCGGCTACAGCAACGCCGGTCAGGTCTGCATCAGCGCCCAGCGGGTCCTGGCGCTGTCCGACGTCTATGGAGAGCTCGGCGAGGTCTTGAGTCCCAAGGTGAAGTCCATGAGTTTCGGCGACCCGCTGAGCGAGGCCGTCAGCATGGGGCCGATGATCCGGGAGTCCGATGCCGAACGCGTGGAGTCCTGGGTGCAGGAGGCCGTTTCGGGTGGAGCCCGGCTCCTGGCCGGTGGAGACCGCCAGGGAACCCTGCACTCACCGACACTGGTCGGGGACGTGGACCCCGCCATGCGGATCTCCTGCGAGGAAGTGTTCGGTCCGGCGGTGGCGCTCAGTTCCTGCGGGTCGGTGGATGATGCTGTCAGGCTCGCCAACGATACCCACTATGGGCTCTCCGCAGGGATCTTCACCGAAAACCTGGATTGGGCCATGAAATTTGCCCGCGAGGTGGACTCCGGCAATCTGCATGTCAATTGGGGACCCCAGTGG
>JAPPFQ010000247.1:0-6422 GCA_028875135.1 Acidobacteriota bacterium | reverse complement strand
CGGGTTGAAGGAGAGCGGATTCGGCAAGGAAGGCCCCAAGTACGCCATCCATGAAATGACGGAACAGAAAATGGTGGTCTTGCACCTGAAGTGAATGCCGGGGAGGCCATGCGGATTCGAAAGGCGGTGATTCCGGCGGCTGGTCTGGGGACCCGGTTTCTTCCGGCCACCAAGGCCCAGCCCAAGGAAATGATACCTCTGGTGGACAAGCCCCTGATCCAGTACGTGGTCGAGGAGGCGGTGGCCTCCGGCATCGACCAGGTGATCATCGTGACCGGCAGGGGGAAGGGCGCCATCGAGGACCATTTCGATGTGGCCTTCGAGCTGGAGAGAACCCTGGAGGCACGGGGGAAGAGCGATCTGCTGCGGCAGGTTCAGGCGCCTTCCAACCTGGCCACGGTCTCCTTCGTTCGGCAGAAGCAGGCGCTGGGACTGGGTCACGCCGTGCTGACCGCCAGGGACCTGGTTGGCGATGAGCCCTTTGCCGTGCTGCTGGGCGATGACATTATCGACGCCCCTACGCCATGTGTCGGTCAGATGATGGACGTTTTCGAGGAATACGGGACTTCGGTGCTGGCCACGCAGGCGGTGCACGGTCCCGCCATCAGTCAATACGGTGTGATTGAGGCGGAAGCGGTGGCGGGAGTCGCCGGGTCGGGAGTGTTCAAGGTGCTTGACCTGGTGGAGAAGCCTCCCTTCGAACAGGCGCCTTCCAACCTGGCCATCATTGGCCGCTACCTGCTGACACCGGAAATCTTCGAGGTACTGGCACGGACGGCTCCCGACCGGGGTGGAGAGATTCAACTCACCCATGGGTTGCGCGGTCTGCTGGACGGGCAGGCTATTCACGCTCTCCGTTTTGAGGGGAAACGTTATGACGCCGGCGACAAGCTGGGGTTTCTGGAGGCGACCGTCGAATTTGCCCTCAAGCGAGAGGATCTGGGCAAGCGGTTTGCGGAGTACTTGAGGCAACTGCGAGCCGGGACTGGTGGATCTGCTTCTGCAGTCGGAAAGAAAAGATTCGCCCCTCCCGAACCTGCCGGGAGGGGGAAAGCCTAGGTGTGCCTCAAAGCAGTGAAGTGAAAAAAAATTACTGGTCGGCTGCCCCGGAGAGGACAGCGAATAGAGGGACTGTCTTCGTTACAGAAAGGGGCCCTTTTTCCTTCAGGAATCTCTGCTACCAGAGAGTTCCCTTGTCACGCCCGGCGCGGGTATAACAGCTTTCTAAACGGGCGTCACTGGAAACCGAGCTGAATTGGTTTTGAGTGTAAACTATATTTCTTATCTGTCAAGTAAAAAAAATCACAAATACCATTAGCGGGCCATGAAGCACATTGTAGTGGGGACGGCCGGCCATATCGATCACGGCAAAAGTACCCTGATCAAGGTGCTGACGGGAGTGGATCCCGACCGCCTCAAAGAGGAAAAGGAGCGGGGGATCACCATCGATCTGGGATTCGCCAGCCTGCAGCTCGGCGACCGGTTGAGAGTGGGCTTCGTGGACGTTCCCGGCCACGAGCGCTTCGTCAAGAATATGCTGGCCGGCGTTGGAGGAATCGATGCGGTGCTGTTGGTGGTGGCGGCCAACGAGTCCATCATGCCCCAGACCCGCGAACACTTCGATATCTGCAGGCTTCTGTCCATCCCGCGAGGATTGGTGGTGATCACCAAGTGCGATCTGGTCGAGCGGGAAATCGTCGAGCTGGTTCAGTTGGAGGTGCAGGATTACCTGCGCGGCTCCTTTCTGGAAGGAGCCCCCGTCATTCCCTTCAGCGCATCCAGTCAAGAGGGACTGGATCCCATCAGGCAAGCCCTGACCGAACTGGGTGACGGACTGCCCCCACGCAATCTGGATCTTCCCTTTCGACTGCCGATCGATCGATGCTTCAGCTCCAGGGGATTCGGAACGGTGGTCACCGGGACACTGGTGAGCGGCACGATTCGAAGAGAGGGAGAAGTAGAGCTCTATCCGATCGGGAAGCGGTCTCGGGTGCGGCACCTCCAGGTCTATTCCCGGGAGGTCGCTCAAGCCCGGGCCGGGCAGCGGACGGCCCTGAACCTGCAAGGGGTGGAAGTCGGCGAAGTCCACAGAGGCGTGCAACTCTCGGTTTGTGGGCGTTACCGGGCCGTTTCGCACTGCGATTGCCGGCTCTCGCTGTTGGAGTCTTCGCCGGTGACGCTCAGGAATCGCAGCCGGGTGAGGTTCCACCTGGGCACCACGGAAGTCCTGGCCGAAGTCCGCCCCCTGGAACCGAAAACGCTGGCTCCCGGTCAAACGGGCATGGCGCACCTGGAGCTGGAGAAGCCGGTGCTGGCCCTGGTGGGAGATTCCTTCATCCTGCGTCGGACCTCGCCCATGATCACCGTTGGAGGGGGAGTGGTCCTGGACATCTTTCCGCCGCGACGCCGTCGAAGACGGGATCTGGATCGGAGACTGGCATTCCTTCAGGCCATGGATTCGGACGATCCGACCACCATGATCGGACGACTGACCGCTAGAGAGGCCGCCCGAGGCATTGATGAAGACCGGATCCTTTCTCAACTGTCATTTTCCAGGACCACCGTCCGCAAGCTCTTGTCTCAACTGGTTCAAGAGGGACAGGTATTCCGGCTGGCGCAACACCCCTTGCAAGTGATGGATCGAGAATGCTTCGATGGTCTCTGCCGACAGTCCCTGGCCCTCATCCGGGACTACCAGCAGCGCCAGCCGCTGTCGGCGGGGCTCCCGAGGGAACAGCTCCATTCCAGCCTGTTTGCCGGCGTTTCCCAGAACGTGTTCAAGTCGGTGCTGGCCCACTTGTGTGACCGGGGCCTGGTCGAGCTGGACCGGGATCGGGTGCGGCTCCACGGCTCGGGCGTACGCTTGAGCGCCGACGAGGCCGGGGCTCTGGACAGAATAGAGCAGGCCTTCCGCAAAACGGGTCTACAGGTTCCCTCGATCGAGGAGGTCATCCGGGAAATCGCCCTCCCGCGGGAACAGGTCAGGCGGCTGGTGGCCCTGCTGACCCGCCAGAAGAAGCTGGTCAAGGTGAGCGAGACTCTGTTCTTCCACGCCGACTCCATCGAAGACGTCAAGAAAAAGCTGCGGGAGTACAAGAAGCAGGAAGACCGCATCGACGTCCCTACCTTCAAGAAGCTGGCCGAAGTTACCCGCAAGTACGCCATTCCTCTGCTGGAACACCTGGACCGGGAGCGGGTAACGCGCCGGGCCGGAGAATTCCGGGTGATCGTCTAGAAATTCAGGGAGTGGCCACTGGTGTGGGAGGCTGCGAGGCGTCGCTCTCTGAGGGACTCAATCGGCGAAACTCCACCAGGGCCATTTTCGAGGCTTTCTTTTTGCCCAGCCGCTGGTAGAGAAGGTGCAGCCAATAGTGCAGGCGGGAATCCTCCGGGTCCAGGTAGGTAGCGTCCTCAAAGGCCTCGGCGGCCTTCCTGAACTGGCCCAGGCGCCAGTGGATTTCTCCCACCAGGATGTGGGTGTTCTTCAGCCTTGGCTGAACTTCCACCGATTTCAGGGCAAAGCGCAGGGCTCCCTTGGGCGAGTCTTCCAGCAACAGGCGGGCCATGCTTTGATAGGGGTAGCTGTAGCCTCTGAAGAAGGTCTGCTCGATGAGGGCGATGCTTGCCTCGAAGTCTTTGCGAGCGTTGTCCTTTTGGCCCATTTTCTGGAAGGCGCGGCCTCGATGGTAGAGCGCCTGAACGTAGCTGGGTCTGTGTCGGAGAGCATTGTCGAAGGCCTTGACTGCGGCCTGGGGGTTATCGTTCACCGATGTCTGGTGGAGTCCCCAGAAGAAGGAAAGCTCGGGATCAGCAGGAGTCTGGAGGAAGGCGCGCTCCATTTGGGACTCGAACAGCCGGTGCTGCCTGGACGAGAAGTAGCAGATGGCCAGAGTCTTGGCCAGGAGGGGAGTTTCGGGCCGAAGGTCCTGAGCTCTTTTCAGCAGGGGGATGGCTCGGTCATAGCGGGCCTGTCGAAACTGGACCATCCCCGCCAGGAACAAGGCCTTCGGGTTGTCGGGGGAACCGGCCAGGAGCCGGGTGGCCACCCTCTCGGCCTGGTCCCAACGACTCGACTTGATGAGCGTTTGCAGAATCTCCAGGCGAGACCGCCGAAGGAGTTGGGGTTTCCCGGACTTGTGAGGCTTCCGGAGGGCTTCCGCGCTGCAGACAGCCGGGATGGCCAAGCCCCCGAAGCAGAAGCCCAGAATGACTCCGAGAGCCGCTGATCTTGGGGGACGAGTGGTCAAGCTCACCTCGATCCTCTCTGAAATGACCAGCCGGGCGAGAGCGAACACTGCTGCCGGTGGATACAGGTTGTTATTTTATCGCGTCCGGGAAGCTTTCCTTCAAAAAAAGAGGGGTATGAGGAGCGAGGGCGATTGGCCGAGCCGTTTGACAGAGGTTGATAGAATACCCGGCACCGTTTCGATAACTGTCAGGAGGCCTTTTGAGCCTGGAGGAAGGTAAGCCGATGCTTCGAACCGTTCAGTTTCTGATTTTGTCGGTGGCGATGATCCATCATGCCGGGTGGGCTGTCGCCGCCGGTGAGTCCGCCTATTTTGAGCACGACACCCTGGAAACCCTGTTCACCGGCGGGGTCCTCACCGAGGGAGCGGCAGCCGCGCCCGACGGCACCATCTATTTCAGCGACATCACCTTCACCCGAACCGCGGGCATGCAGGCGGGTCACATCATGAAGTACGACCCCAAGACCGGTGAGGTCAGCGTCTATCGATCCCCCAGCGGCATGTCCAACGGCATCAAGTTCGACGCCCTGGGGAACATGGTAGTGGCCGAAGGGGCTGACTTCGGAGGCCGGCGCGTCACTCGAACTGACATGAAGACCGGCAAGAGCGTGATCATCGGGAATTTCTACAACGGGCGACAGTTCAATGCTCCCAACGACATCAGCATCGATCTCAAGGGTCGGATCTACTTCTCCGATCCCCGCTATGTCGGTCACGAGCCCATGGAGCAGGGAGTGATGGCGGTCTACCGGATCGACCCGGACGGATCGATCCACCAGATCATCACCGATGCGGGAAAACCCAATGGAGTCTGCGTCTCGCCCGACCAGAAGTCGCTCTACGTGGTTTCCAACGACAACGGCAACTTCGACATTTTCCAGTTTTCACCGGACCTTCCTTTCCACAAGGGAAGAATGGCCCTGTTGGCCTACGACCTGAGTCCCGAGGGAACGGCAACTTTCAGGAAGATCCTGGTGGACTACTATCCGCAGGACGGACCCGACGGACTGGTGGTGGACGCGGAGGGGAACCTCTATGTGGCGGTTCGGGATCAGACTCGTCCCGGCATCTACGTCTACTCTCCCGACGGCAAGGAACTCGACTATCTTCGTACGCCCGATCTGCCGACCAACGTGGGTTTCGGCCGCGGAAAAGAGATCAAGACGCTCTACATCACTTCAGGCGACAAGCTCCAGCGGGTAAGGACCAAAAAAGCGGGATACCATTTGCCTTCCCAATAGAGCCGGACAGGCTTTGGGAGGAATGCCGGGCGGTCGTTGGACCGTTCTTCCACCTGTCCCGGGCCACGACCCATGGCGAATCCTGAACAGGATATTCGGTTGGAGCAGACTCAGGTGGTCACCGAGCCGGTGTGCATCAGCTTCATGGGCCCCGGGGTCCAACCGGTGCTTTCGACTCCCTCCCTGATCCTGTGGCTGGAGATGGCCTCCCGTAAGGCGGCTGCCCCGTTGCTGCAACAGGATGAAGAAACGGTGGGAACGGCCATGGACTTGAAACACCTGGCCCCCACGCCGCTGGGCATGAGAGTCACCCTGAAGACCCGGATCGTCGAGGTCGCGGGGCGGAGAATCCGGTTTCGGCTGGAAGCCTTCGACGAAGTCGAGAAGATCGCGGAGGGCTGGCACGAACGCGCGCGCGTGTCGGTGCCCCGCTTTGCCTCCTACCTGGAAAGCAAGCGCCTCCAAAAGCCGTGAGGCGGACCTTGGTCTGGAACACCCCGGTTTTGTCCCTTATGAAACACCCCGTCGTATGGGACGTCGGCGCGGCTTGGCGAAGAGTGGCTAGTGGCTAGTGATTAGTGGTCAGTGGCCTTTCTCAAAAACAAGCCAGCGCCCGATGATTTGGTTGCTCTTCTCGAAGGACTGCACCGAGACCGACAAGATGTTTAACGTGTGGATCAACTAACTATCCACTAATCACTAATCACTATCCACTTGTCGCTTAACCGCGCCGCCATCCCATTCGACGGGGTGGTTGAAACAGAGCAAAATAGGAGCGTTTCAGGATGAGAGGAGGCATTCCATGGACGGGTTGAAAGGCAAGGTGGCTGTCGTGACCGGCGGGGCCAAGGGCATCGGGCGCGCCTGCACGCTGGGGCTGGGTCGGGAGGGAGCCTCGGTCGTGTTTGCCGATATCGATCGAGCGGGCAACCGG
>JAPPFQ010000027.1 GCA_028875135.1 Acidobacteriota bacterium | reverse complement strand
GCGGGACGCCCGCGCTCCCGGGGGGCGCCTCCTCCCATCGCTCTTGCTCCTCGAGGGGGCGCGCGCCGACTTGCCGGGCCGCAGCTATTTCCACTGCGCGTTGGATGTATTGGCCCGGTCCTTCCCCCCAGCGGCTGACCGCGGGTTGCGCGATTTTTTCCTGTGCACGGCGAACATGGTCGACGGCTCGGGGTTGAGGCTCCCGGTCCTCCTACGTTTTCCGACCCGAACCGTTTTTTCATGCTAACCTTGGTTTGGGACCGGCTGGGAACTGCCTGAAGGCGCCGGAAGGGCATCGGCTTCACCCTCTTTCAGGAAGCCGGCGGCAACTGGGACATGCCCGTTACTGCACGAGCCCGGGCCGCCGGCTTGTTTCCCTTATCCGGTCGACCGAACGCTTCCCGATTCATCCCGGGCGGTCACGCCCGGAGGCCATGTCTGCCATGAGCAAACGGACCAAAGTCTACGGGTTCCTGATCCTGCTGGTCGTATTGGCGGGCGCAGGCTATTTTCTCAAGCCAAAGCCGGAAACGCCGGCCGCTTCCGCCAAGGAGTCCCCATCGGGCTCCGGCGGCGGGGAGAACGGCGCCGCGGCCGCCCCGGTGGAACTGGCCCAGGCCAGATGGGACCGGATCACCCACCAGCTTTCCTCCACTTCCAATCTGAGGCCCCTGAGAGAAGTCGAGGTCAAGGCCCAAACCGAGGGAATCGTCCAGAGCCTGCTGGTGGAAGAAGGGGACCTCGTCAGGCAGGGACAGCTCCTGGGGCGCCTGGATGACCGCTCTCTCCGGATCCAGTTGGAGCTGAGCCGGGAAAAGCTGGCCCAGGCGAAATTACAGTTGGAAAAAGCCCGCATCCGCCGCGAGAAGGCCAAGGTTCAGATCGCCAACACCGAGAACGAACGCCAGCGCTTGCAGGAAGCCTACGAGGAACAGCTCATCAGCGAGCGGGAGTATGACCAGGTGAGGTATCAACTGGAGGAGTTGGGCCACGACGAGCGGGTCTCGGCCTCGGAGACCCGGGAGCTCTTTCACCGCGTCCAGGAACTGGAAGCGGAGATCCGCAAATCCGAGCTCGAGATCTCGCATACCCGCATCACGGCTCCCTTCGGCGGGCGGATCACCGAGCGCACCATGGAGCTGGGAAAGAGCATCCGCAGTGCCGACAAGCTGTTCAAGCTGGGAGCCTTCTCTCCTCTGTACGCCGACGTATTCCTTTCGGAGAGGGAGGCCCGCCGGATTCGGCCCGGACAGAAGGCATCGGTCCGACTGGGTGCGGATGAAGCCGTTGAGGGGGTGGGACGCGTGGTGCGGGTCAGTCCGGTGGTCGACACCTCCAGTGGCACGGTAAAGGTAACGGTGGAACTCACCCCCGAAACCGGGGGATTCATGCCGGGCGGGTTTGTCAGGGTGGCCATTCAGACCGACGTGCGGCCCGATGCCATCCTGGTTCCCAAGCGGGCCGTGTTGGAACGGGACGGGCAGACCTTCGTCTTTCTGGCCGACAATGGCGTGGCCCGGCGGGTTCCCGTGCAACTGGGCTATGAGGAGGATGGAAATATCGAGATCCTGCAGGGAATTTCCGCCGGGGATCGAGTGGTGGTCGCCGGACAGGGCGCTCTGGAGGACGGATCCGAGATCAGGAAGGTGGGGGAAAAATCCTCAAACGGCCTGGCGGAAGGAACCACCTGAAACCCGCGCCGTCTCGGGCGGCAGACGGTCGCACGGGACCGGCCCCGGAACCCCGCCAGGGGGTCGGCGGCGGTTCCCGGCTGCGGCTAATCCCGGCACGTCCGACCTGCATGACAAGCAACCCGCCCCTGGACCTGCCTCGTCCCGACATCCCGGCTCTCAACCTGCCGGAATGCCCGCGCGCCCAGTCCCATTCCCAGTCATGAACCCTTAGCCTTCTGAGCCATGATTCAACTTGCCATCCGGCGTCCCGTGACCGTCTGCATGTTCGTGGTGGCGGTGGCCCTTTTCGGCCTGGTCTCCCTGCAGCGGATGGCCCTCAACCTGCTGCCGGAAATCGCCTATCCCGCCCTCACCATCCTGACCGACTACGAGGATGCGGCTCCCGAAGAGATCGAGAACCTGATCACCCGTCCCATCGAAGAGGTGGTCGGGGTGGTGGGAGGCCTGACCCGGGTGGAGTCGGTGTCGCGTTCAGGTCAGTCCGAAGTCGTTCTGGAGTTCACCTGGCGGACCAACATGGATGTAGCCACCCTGGAAGTCCGGGAAAAGCTGGACTTGCTTCAGTTGCCGCGGGACGTGGAGCGGCCGGTGCTGTTGCGCTTCGATCCTTCCTACGATCCCGTCATGCGCCTGCAGTTCTGGGGAGAGGCCGGCCTCAGCCGCCTGCGCTACCTGGCCGACGAGGAATTGAAGAAGAGCCTGGAGTCCACCGAAGGCGTGGCGGCCATCAAGGTCGTGGGCGGCCTGGAAGAGCAGATTCGCATTGAAATCGACGAGAAGCGGCTGGCGGAACTCAGGATCCCCATTACCGAAGTGACCCAGGTGCTCACCCGGGAGAACCTGAACCAGGCTTCCGGGAGCCTGTATGACCTGGATGCCAACTACATGGTTCGCATGCTGAACCAGTTCCGATCGGTGGACGAGATCGAACGGATCATCCTGCGGGATTCGGACGGCAGAAGGGTGGTCCTGGGCGAGGTGGCCGAGGTGTGGCGGGGCTCCAAGGACCGGGAGGTCATCGCTCGCATCGACGGCCGCGAGAGCGTGGAGCTGGCGGTCTACAAGGAGGGCGACGCCAATACCGTGATGGTGGCCCGGGCCGTGGAGGCCAAGCTGGAGAAGCTGCGCAAGGACGGGGTCCTGTCGGGGAGTCTCCAGGTGCGCACCGTTTTCAACCAGGCCCGATTCATCGAGCAGGCCGTGGACAACGTGCTCTGGTCGGCGGTGCTGGGAGCGGTTCTGGCCACCCTGGTCCTCTACCTGTTCCTGCGCCACCTGAGAAGCACCCTGCTGGTGGCGTTTTCCATTCCCATTTCCGTCCTGGCCACCTTCGCCCTGATGTACCAGATGGATGTGTCGCTGAACATCATGTCCCTGGGCGGGATCGCCCTGGGCGTGGGCATGCTGGTGGACAACTCCATCGTGGTCCTGGAGGCGGTGCATCGCCAGGACCGCTCCCGGACGACCCTGCCGGAAGCCGTCTACCGGGGGACTCGCGAAGTCGGAACCGCGGTCACGGCTTCCACGCTCACCACCCTGGCCGTCTTCCTGCCCCTGGTCTTCGTGGAGGGCATTGCGGGGCAGCTTTTCAAGGACCAGGCCCTGACCATTATCTTTTCCCTTTCGGCCTCGCTGGTGGTGGCTTTGACCTTCATTCCCATGGTGCTGGCGCTGCAGGTCCAGCCGCCGCCTCCGGCTTCGGCCAAGGCCCTTGCGGATGCCGAGCCGGAGACCCTCGCCCCCGGGTCCATGGGAGCCGCCGGACGCGCCCTTGCCTTTTCCCGGAAAGCCCTTCGACGGACGATGGCCTTCCTGTTCGTGGACCTCCTGACCGTGGTGCTGGCGGACCTCCGCGCCGGTCTGGACTGGCTGGGCCGAGGCCTGCTGCGCCTGCTGGCCCCGGGCCTGAGAGGGTTCGAGTCGGCCCTGGAGCGGGTAAGGGGGCGTTACCCCGTTTGGCTCGAATCGGTGCTCGACCACAAGGGAAGGTTGATGGCGGCAACCGGTGTGCTGGTCGCCCTGGCCATCGCCGCCTCGTTCCGGCTGGGAGCCGAATTGATTCCGCCCATGACCCAGGGAGAGTTCGCCTTCGAAATCCGCCTGCCCGAAGGCGCGCCGCTGGCGCGGACCGACCGGCTCCTGAGCGAGGTCGAAAGACAGGTGGCGGAATTCGAGGGGGTTGAAACGGTCTTTTCCAGCGCCGGGGGCAGTAACCGGAACCAGTTCGCCAGGCAGCTCGAGGAGGAACACGTCGGCCAGCTTCACGTGGTCATGGAGGACCGGCGGGACAGGCAGGCGGAGTTCGAGGTCATCGAGCGTCTCCGCGGCCGGCTGAGCCAATACCCGGAAGTGACCTATGCCTTTCGGCGGCCCACCCTGTTCAGCTTCACCACCCCCATCGAAGTGGAGATTTACGGATACGACCTGGGCGAGTTGCAGGCAGCCGCCGGCCAGGTGGCCGCGCGCATGGAAGGGATCGCGGGGCTCAAGGATGTCAAGACCACCACCCGGCTGGGGAATCCGGAGATCCAGGTGCGGTTCGATCGGGAACGGCTGGCCCGCCTCAACCTGGACGAGAATTCGATTGCCGACATCCTGAGAAACAAGATTCGCGGGGACGTGGCCTCCCGCTACCGCGAAGAGGACAAGCAAATCGACATCCTGGTCCGGGCTGCCGAATCGGACCGTGACGCCATCCAGGATCTGAGGGAACTGGTCATCAACATGGGCACCCGGGCCTTTTCGGGCGCGGGCGGCCAGTCGAACTCGGGGGCGGCTTCGGGCGATGGCGCCTCCGACGGGGGCGGGTCCGGCGCCGGAGGGGCAACCGCTCAAAACGCCGGGTCGAACTCCGAGACCGCTACCACCGTGCCCATTCGCTTGAACTCGGTGGCGGACATCGATATCGGCCGGGGGCCCGCGGAAGTCAGGCGCATCGGTTCCCAGCGGGCGGCGGTGGTGTCGGCCAACCTGAGCGGCATGGATCTCAGCCGGGCCTCCCGGTCGATCCAGGCCGAGTTGCAGGACCTTGGCGGGCGGCTTCCGGCAACGGTCAGCCTGTCATTGGCCGGACAGAACCAGGAACTGGAAACCTCCTATCGGAGCTTGTTCATGGCGCTGGCCCTGGCGGTCTTTCTGGTCTACCTGGTGATGGCCTCCCAGTTCGAATCCTTCATTCATCCTCTCATCATCATGTTCACGGTTCCTCTGGGTCTGATCGGGGTGGTCCTGGCCCTGGCGCTGACGGGCACTACGCTCAGCGTGGTTGTGCTGCTGGGCTTGATCATCCTGTCGGGGATCATGGTCAACAACGCCATCCTCCTGGTGGACTACGCCAACAAGCTCCGCCGGGCCGGACAGGCCAGGCGGGCCGCCCTGCTGCAGGCCGGACAGGTCAGGCTTCGGCCTATCCTGATGACCACGCTGACCACCGTCCTGGGACTGATCCCCATGGCTCTCGGTTGGGGAGAGGGAGCGGAGATTCGGGCGCCCATGGCCATCGCGGTGATGGGGGGACTGCTGTTCTCGGCGCTGCTGACGCTTTTCTTCATTCCGGCGGTCTACGAGCTGGTCGATCGAGGGAGGCTGCGTGGTGAAGCTGCCGGCGCCCTCGGCCCCGGAACGGTCGCGGATGAAGCGGGGTGAGAACGCTCGGAGCCGAGCCGCCGTTGCGCCCGAGCTTCGCTGAGGAGATAAAGAATGGCCGTCAAGGAGCCTGAAGGGTCTGACCGTTCCACAAGGGGGACCTCCGGGTCCGGACTCGGACTGGCGGATTTTTCCATTCGCTACCCGGTGACCGTCCTCATGCTGTGCCTCTGCCTGCTGGTTCTGGGCGGCATTTCCCTCACCCGGATTCCGCTGGTGCTGACCCCCGACATCGACTTTCCCGGCGTCTTCGTGCAGGTCCCCTACGCCAATGCCACTCCGGGCCAGGTGCAGGAGTCGATCACCCGTCCCCTGGAGGAGGTGCTGGCGACCATTCCCGACGTTCAGCGCATGGTGTCCCGGTCGTCCGCCAACCAGGCCATGATCCAGATGTTCTTCGGTTGGGACAGCAACGTGGACTGGCTGCGGTCGGAGGTCCGGGACAAGGTGGAACAGGCGCGGTCCGAGCTTCCGGACGACGTGGAACGGGTGCTGGTGAACAATTTCAGCACCACCGACTTTCCCATCATCCGGGGCCAGATTTCCTCCGGGCGCGACCTGCGCGGCTCCTTCGATTTCCTGGACGCCAGGATCCGAACCCCGCTGGAGCGCCTCCCGGGAGTGGCCGAAGCCGATATCAGCGGAGCCGGCCGCCAGGAGGTCAACATCTATCTTCGGCTGGACGACATCAAGCGCTATCGGATCGACGTGGCCCAGATGTTCCAGCGCATGGACGGCGCCAACATCAACCTCTCCCTGGGTCGAATGCAGGACGGCGCCACCCGCTACGGGACCATGGCCCGGGGCACCCTGACCTCCCTGGAGCAGATTGCCGACTTTCCGGTCAATCAGCGGGGGCTGCGGCTGCGAGAGGTGGCCGACATCTATTTCGGCAGTCGCCCCGTCAACTCGGGCAAGCACCTGAACGGGGAATCGGCGGTGGAGCTGCAGATCCGCAAGACCTCCGAGGCCAACACGGTGGAAACGGTCGACGGGGTCATGGCCGTGCTGGAGCGGCTGCGCCGGGATCCGGCCCTGGAGGGCATCGAGGTCCAGGTCTGGCACAACGCCGGAAGGGAAATCATCCGGGCGCTTTCGGGGCTGCTGAACGCGGGCACGCTGGGAGCGTTGCTGGCCATGGGGGTCCTCTACCTGTTCCTGAGGCGGGTGGGAGCGACGCTGACCATCGGCTTCGCCATTCCCTTTTCCATCGTGGCCACCATCGGATTCCTCTACCTCTTCGGCAAGACCCTCAACGTTCTTTCCATGATGGGGCTGATGCTGGCCGCCGGCATGCTGGTGGACAACGCGGTGGTGGTGCTGGAGTCCATCTACCAATGGCTGGAGAAGGGCTACGACCGGGTGACGGCCGCCAGCCGCGGGACCCGGGCGGTAGCCATGGCGGTGCTGGCGGCCACCCTGACCTCCATCATCATCTTTGTGCCCCTGGTGTTCGGCAAGACCAGCGCCTACTCGATCTGGCTGGCTGACGTGGGGGCCTCCATCATGATCGCCCTGCTGTGTTCCCTGGTCATTTCGCTCACTCTCATTCCGCTGGGGGCCGCCAGGTTGTTCAAGGGCAGATATCCCCGGAGTACCGGTCAGGCTTCCCCGGCCGCTTCCGCCAGTGAGGGCGGGGAACCATCCTCCGGGGGAGAGGACGACCCGCCGCCGGTTTCCGGAAGGAAGCGGCCGGGATGGGGCGAGTTGGCGGTGGAACACTACCTGCGCCTGATGAGCTGGCCGTTGCGGCATCGTTTTCTGGTGGGTCTGTGCATCGTGCCCTTGGTGGTCGGCGGTTCGCTGATGGCTCTCATGCACTGGGTTCCCGACAGCTCGCCGGAGGCCCGGGACCTTCAGAACCTGGACATTCGCTACGACTTCACCGAGAACTACCACTACGCCAAGATCGAGAGAGACTTCCTGGGGCCCGTCGAAGACTTCCTGATGTCCCACCGGGAACCTTTCAAGATCAGGAACGTCTCCAGCAGCTTCAGCAACAACAGCGCCTCCACCCAGGTCTATTTCGACAACGAGAAGTTGACCCTGGAGGAGATGATCGATATCCGCCGGGAGATCCGGGACCACCTGCCGGTCATTCCGGGCGCGGAGATCGAGCTGGGGCGGCAGGCGGGGGCCGAGTCTCAGACCTTCATCAGCGTCAACATGTACGGGGACGACAACGTCCGGCTGCAGGCGCTGGCCCGGGAGGCCAAGCGCCGGCTGATGGACCGGGGGGACTTCAACGAAATCCGGGCCGGGAACGAACGCGCCCGAGAGGAGGTCCAGATTGTCCTGAAACGGGACCTGGCCACACGCTACGGGGTCTCGCCCCAGTCAGTGGCCCGACTGCTGGGCATCGTCATCCGCGGCCGGGAGATCCGGGGCTACCGCACGCCCGAGGGAGAAGTGGAGATCTGGCTGTGGCTGCAGCCCGGGGACCGTGAAGATCTGGAAGACCTGAAGTCGGTGGTGGTGGGGAACGGACCGGAGGGGCAGGAGATCGTGCTTTCCCAGGTGGCCGAGTTCCGTCGCATCGACACCCCCTCCGTCATCCGCCGGGAGGACCGCCGCACCTATACCGAGATCGGCGTGAGCTATTCGGGCGGCAAGAAGGAGGAGGGGAAGCGGCTGATGAGCGAGGTGATGGACAGCCTGGATTACCCCGCCGGCTACGGGTGGACCTACGGGTTCTGGACCCAGCGGCAGGATCAGGACAACGTCGATTTCATGCTCAATCTGCTGCTGGCCTTCCTGATGGTCTACTTCGTGATGGCTTCCCTGTTCGAGTCCCTGGCCCACCCCTTCGCCATCATGTTCTCGCTGCCCTTCGCCCTGGTGGGCGTCACCTGGTTCCTCTTCCTGACCGGGACCCCTTTCAACATCATGTCCCAGATCGGCCTCATGGTACTGCTGGGGATCGTGGTGAACAACGGCATCGTGCTCATCGCCCACATCAACAACCTCAGGAGCCAGGGGTTGCCGCGCTCCGAGGCCATCCGGACCGGGTGCCGGGAGCGGTTCCGCCCCATCCTCATGACGGCCGCCACCACCGTGGTGGGCCTCATTCCGCTGGCGCTGGGCACCACCGGAATGTTCGAGCTTCGCTATTTCCCGCTGGCCCGCACCGTCATGGGAGGCCTGATCTCCTCGACCCTCCTCACCCTGGTGGTCCTGCCCGCCTACTACACGCTCTTCGACGACCTCTCCGCTTGGGTCAAGCGCATCTGGTGGCAGTCCCGGCCGCAGGCGGCGGGGTAGCCTGAAACCATCAGAAGACTCCGGACAGTCCTGAGCGGCCCCAAAAAAATTGTAATCAATCCTTGTTTCGACTGTTTATAGGGGTATAAGCCCAAAGACCGGAGCCTGGAGCCAAGTACGCGTAAAAATCGTTAGGAAACCCTGTGGCCGGTAGCGTTGGGACCAGTAAAGGGAGGTGTTGTATGAGATTCACCACCTTGTTCTCCATTCAGCTTCGGCGATGCAAGTTTCGAATTGCCCTGGTCTGCCTGATGACCCTGACCGCGACCTTGGGCGGGGTCATCGAAGCCCCGGCCCAGGACCTTGCTGGTGACAGGTCAGCGCTGGTGGCGCTCTACAATGCCACCAATGGCAGGAACTGGCACAAAAGTGACAGATGGTTGACCCATAGGCCGGTGTCCGGTTGGCACGGCGTTACCGTCAGCAATGGACGTGTCACGGGGCTGAGCCTGGGCTCCAACCGACTCACGGGAACTGTCCCTCCGGAGCTCGGCGACCTCTCCAGTCTCACGGAGCTGAATCTTTCAAACAATCAACTTACGGGCGCCATCCCGCCGGAACTCGGCAACCTCTCCAATCTCACAAGGCTCAGCCTCACAAACAATCAACTGACGGGCAATGTTCCGATGGAACTGGGAGACCTTTCCAGCCTCACACAACTGGAACTCGCCTACAACCGCCTGGCAGGCGCCATTCCGCCGGAACTGGGGAACCTCTCCAGTCTTACAGGGTTGCACCTCTCCGCCAATCGACTGGTGGGCGCTATCCCCGCGGAGCTTGGCAACCTTTCCCAACTCAGAAGGATTAATCTCTTCAACAATCAATTGACGGGCACCATCCCCACGGAGTTGGGAAACCTTTCCAGCCTCACCTATTTGGCTCTCAGTTTCAATCAACTGACAGGCGCCATCCCGCCGGAGCTGGGCAACCTCTCCAACCTCACACAACTGCATCTCGCCTCCAATCGCCTGACGGGCACCGTCCCTGCGGGGTTGGGCAACCTCGCCAGCCTCCAACAGTTGGTGCTCTCAAACAATCAACTGATGGGCACCATACCGTCTGAACTCACGAGGCTAAGGTCGTTGCGGTACTTTTACTTCAGATTGAACCCCGGTCTATGCATACAGGATGACTCGGCTATTCGGACGTGGCTGGCCGGCGTGGGCAACTTCCTGGGGGCGAATTGCTCGCCATCGGTCAGGCTGGCGGTTGAACCCACCTCGCTGGTCGAGGGTTCCGCCACCGACGTCACGGTGACGGCGACGCGGAAGCAGGTGGCAAATGAAGCTACGGTGATTCTGACCTTCGGTGGCTCGGCGAAGGAAGACGAGGATTACACGTTCAGTGGCGAGCAGGAAATCATCATTGCAGCCGACAAGGCTGCCGGGACCACCACTTTGACCTTCGAGCCGGTGGCGGACGCCCTGCAGGAAGGCAATGAAATCATCCTCGTCGAAGCCAGTATCGATGATCAGGTGGAAGGTTCGGCCACCCTTACTCTGAGCGACATGAACACGGGAGAGCCTTTTCCGGCAGGGCACGCATCCTTCGTCCCGGTCGTCCTGACCTCGGCCGGGCTCCACGACTCTTATTTCACCTCGGAGATGACCTTGACCAACCGAGGAGTTGAAGAAGTCGGGATTCTCTACAACTACACTGCGGCTGGTGGAGGGGGAAGCGGCGGGGCCACGGAAACTCTGGCTCCGGGGAAGCAGAAGATCGTGCCCAATGCCATCGACCACCTCCGAACCCTGGGTGTTCCCATCCCCGGTTCGGGCAACCGCATCGGGACTCTGCGGTTGGAGGCTTCGGACTCCAACCTCGGCGTCACGGTGCGGACCACCACCCGCGTGGCAGACGGCCGGGCCGGCCTGGCCTACCCGGGAATTGCCGTCGTAGACGGATTCACCGAAGCGGTCTATCTGTGCGGCCTGCGCCAAGACAGGCAGGACCGCTCGAACGTGGCCGTCCAGAACGCGGGAACACCGGAAGAAGGGAACATCACCTTGAGAATCACGGTGTATTCTGGGGACCCTGATGCTCCGGGCTCCCATGTCTTGCCGGACGTTACCCTGGCTCCGGGAGGATTTCGTCAGCTAAACGGCATCCTGGCTACGGCCGCCTTTCCCCAAGGTTACGTGAAGGTGGAGCGGGTTGAGGGAACCGCGCCGTTCTACGGCTACGGAGTCATCAATGACAATTTCAACTCGGACGGGTCGTTCGTGTTTCCGATCACTGAGTCCTCCCTGGTGGGGACGAGTGGACAGACCCTGCCCGTCATCATCGAAACTGGAGCCTTCCAAAGCGAACTGACCCTCACCAACTTCTCAGCCTCAGACAAGCAGGTGGACTTCAGCTTTGTGGCCGATGCCGTCGAAACCCGCGACAATTCCGCCACCTTCAGCTTGACGCTAAAGGCTGGGGAGCAGAGCATCCTACCCCACTTTGTCAGCCGGCTACGCCAGGAAGGTGTGGCCGGCATCGGTCCGGCTGGTCGGGCCTTCGTCGGAGCCCTGTTCGCCGCCCCCGCCAAGGGAGACATGAGCGGCATCGTGATCGGGGCCCGGACCGGCTCCCCGGACAATAGAGGCGGGCAGTACAGCCTCTTCTACAACGGGGTGCCCTATGGTTCGGCTTCGGTCGAAAGCGTCTGGATATACGGGCTGCAGCAGAACGAGGAGAACCGCAGCAACCTGGCTTTGGTCAACACGGGTGAGATCGACGGCAGCTCCAGCACCTTCGAGATCACCATATACGACGGCGGCGGGGAGTCCGAACCCAGAACGAAGAGCGTGACGCTGGGTCCCCGCCTCTGGACGCAGGAGAATGGAATTCTAGGCGATATCCGTCAAGGCTACGTGCAGGTCCAGAAGACTTCGGGCAACAACCCGTTCATCGCCTACGGTGTGATCAACGACGGCGGCAAGCCCGGCGAGCGCAGTGGGGACGGCGCGTTCCTGCCTGCGCAGGAATAGTCCATGGCTCGAAGTTTCACTCTCGTATGAACCAACCGGCACTGCGGGAGTGCGGCCAAGCCCCGTTTACCAGAAAACCACGAAAGTCAGGACACATCCCACCGTCAGGGCCAGGAGGCTGAGCAGGGCCGGGAGGCGCGGGTCGTGGTCAGCGCGCTTCGCGATCTGGTCCTGAATCTGCCGTATCTTGAGCTGGCTGGAACGCAGCCAGGCGCTTTTTTCCTGGCGGCCGGTCAGGTCGAATGCGCTGCCCCTGTCCCATCCGACCACCAGCGAGACCACCACCATGGTCCCGGCCGTCACCAGCATGCTGAAGGGATAGGCGGCGTAGGTGCCCATCATGGCCGGCGGCAACAGGACCCACCCCGTCTGCTCCGCCACCAGGGGCGCCGCCAGGCGCAACATGCCGTAGCAGGCGCCCGCCAACAGGCCGATCAGGCCGCTGGAGCGGTGGACCCGGGTGAGCTCCCCATGAGGTAGATGGTCAGCAGGGGAATCACGAAGGCGCTGGTCAAGTCGAGATAGTAGAGGACCATGCCGCCCCTCAGCAGACCGGGGACGTAGAGAAAGGAGACACCGATCACGGCCGGGGTCAGCCACTGGCTGATCCGCAGGTAGTGCCGGTCCTCCCGCCCCGGAACCAGAAGACGTGCATAGACGTCGCGGGTGAGCAGGGCCGAGAGCGCCGAGCCGATGGAGTCGTAGGTCGACAGGGAGGCGGCCAGGATGCCGGCGACCACGATGCCTTTCAGCCCCACGGTCTCGACCTGGCTGACCAGCAGGGGATAGATGGCGTCCTGGCGGCCGTCGGGCAGGGCGCTCTGCACCGGGTAGAGGGCCCGTCCCATCACCCCCATGGACAGGTTGAAGAAGGTCATCACCATGGTTACGGAACTGGCCGCGAACACCGACATCTTCAGGTCCCATTCGCTGCGGGCGGCGAACATCCTCATTACCTGGGTGTGGTTGACGATGGCATAGGCCATCCCCATGATCACCAGGGCCAGGGTCACCAGCCAGCCGGGAGTGTGGTGACGGATGGTTTCCGTGGACGGGTCGTAGATGCCGCCCAGGCCGAGCTTCCGCTCGATTTCCATGGAAGATCTACCGGCAACCGTCTCGATCTGCACATCTTGGTGGCCTATGTGCAGCAGCCGGGCGGCTACGGCCGGATCATGGTCGTTGAGGCGCCGCTCCAGGCCCTCCCAGCCTCCCACCTGTCCCCAGACCAGCAACCAGATGATGAGGCCGGCGGCGGTCATGACCAGGAACTGCAGGCTGTCGGTCATGGCCACCGACCGCAGCCCTCCGAAGGCCGTGTAGATGGCGGCCAGGGCGGCGATCGCACCCACCACCGTCCAGGCGGCCGCATCCGACAGGCCGCACACGATCGAGAGGGTCAGGAACAGGGTGGTGGCGATGATTCCCAGCACCAGCGTGCGGTACTGCACCTGGACGAAGGCGCAGATGACCCGAACCGGGGTGCCGTAGCGGGCCTCCAGGTATTCGGCGTTGGTGTAGAGGCCGGCCCGGTACATGGGCAGGCAGATGAAAAAGGCCGCCAGGGTCCAACCCAGCACCGACCCCACCCAGTTGGTGGCGAAGTAGCTGAATCCCAGCACGTAGGTGCCGCCGGCATCGGCCACCAGGTCGCTCGAGTCGATGGCGGTGGCATACATCGAGAATCCCACCAGCCACCAGGGAAGGCTGCGTCCGGCCAGGAACCAGTCGGCGCTCGTGCGCACCCCGCGGCTCAAGTAGAACCCGTAGAGAATGATGGCTCCGTTGAGCGTAACCGCCAGCGTCCAGTCCCAGGGGCTCATGATCGCGACCCTTTTTGTGGGAACGGCCCGGGTAGCCGGTTCCCGGTATTGGGGTCAACCGGCAGGCGTCCCGCAGCGCCCGACCATTCTGCAAGAGAAAGGCCGCCAACTCAAGGGTGCGGTCGGTTGGGGGCTGGAGGAAGCGCCTGGCAAGTAGCCCTGTCCCCCTATGGTATGCTGTGCCCATTTTGAGCTGCCGTGCGGGTTTGCCATAGAGGTCACCCGCGGGCCGGCTCCCGTTGAGGAGACAATTCATGAAACTGGCGACTTTGAGGAAGGACAGCGGCAGTTGTGTGGCGGCGATCATCCAGGATGGGAACAAGCTGATAGACCTCCAGCAGGCAGCCAAGGAGGCGGGATTTCCCACCGAGCTTTTTGGCGACATGATCGATTTTCTGGAGAGCGGGGCCGAGGGGATGTCGCTGGCCGGCAGGCTGATCGATCACGGGCTGGCCGAGGGGCGGGGAAGGACGTTCCGGATGGAGGAGTTGCTGGCCCCGGTGCCCTGTCCGCGAAAGCTCTTCTGCCTGGCCGGCAACTACCTGGAGCACATCGAGGAGGGAGGCGGGGAGGCGGCTCCCCAGGACAAGGAGACCCCCCGGATCTTCATGAAGCCCCCCTCCAGCACCGTGGTCGGACCGGGCGGGGACATTCGCATTTCGCCGGTCTGCCGGGCCATCGACTGGGAAGGGGAGCTGGGCGTGGTCATGGGGCGGCGGGTCAAGGCGGTCAAGGCCGACCGGGCCCTCGACGCCGTGGCCGGCTACACCATCGTGAACGACGTCTCGGAACGGGACCTGAAGATCTGGGACCGCTCCGAAAGCCGGTCCGAGGACTCGTTCTTCGACTGGCTCAACGGCAAGTGGTACGACACCTTCGCCCCCATGGGGCCCTGGCTGGTCACCACCGACGACATCCCCGACCCCCAGGCGCTGCAGCTCAGCACCTACGTCAACCAGGAACGCAAGCAGCACTGCAGCACCGCACAGATGATCTTTCCGGTAGCCGTGATCATCGAGTACCTGTCCGCCATGGTGACCCTGGAGCCCGGGGATGTCATCAGCACCGGCACGGTGGCCGGCGTGGGAGCCATCAGCGGGCAATACCTGCGGGCCGGGGATCAAGTCAGGGTGGAGATCAGCGGAATCGGGCAGCTCGACAACCAGGTGGTGGACAGCCCGGTCTAGTCGCCCAATTTCGCCGGCTGAGGCGTTATGGATGAGAAAAGAGTGATGCAGGAAAGGCGGGTTAACCCCACGAAAGGGAGAGCAGTGATCACTCTTGCAGCAAACCCTGGCTCGGCAACCGAACGCACGAGGCATTATCGACGAAGCCTGTTCTCCATACTGGTTTTCGGGCTGTTCCTATCGGCATGCGTGACATCGCGAACGAAGGCGATAGAGCCGCCCGCCGCCGCGGAATTCACTTTCGAGCAGTACGAGGTCGTCACCGGCTCCGCGAAACGTCAGGCCGTATTGCCGGGATTCCTTCTCGGTGGCGCCATCGCGGAACTTGCCGTGGTGAACATGGACGAGAATGGCGACCGCTGCCTGCGCATCTACGCATTCGGCGACGGCTCCTGGGCGCCGATGCTCGACGCAACGCTGCGTCCCGAAGTACTGTTCGTCGACACGGCCAACATCGGTGGACGCGACCGTGTAATCACCTACGAGCCCGGCCGCCTGAACTGGTTCGATCCCGAATCGGTGACGGAACACCCGCTGGTGGCGGTAACTTCCAACTTCAACCCGCCCCGCAGAGGCGAAATCCCCCATGTAGACGTC
>JAPPFQ010000180.1:11721-15439 GCA_028875135.1 Acidobacteriota bacterium | reverse complement strand
AACGTCGGCAAGTCCACCCTGTTCAACAGGATCTGCAGGCAGAGGCGTTCCCTGGTGGGCAATGAGCCGGGAATGACCCGCGACCGGGTCATCGCCCGGGCCGAGTGGGGCGGACGGCAGTTCGAGATCATCGACACGGGAGGCATGGTCCCGGGCGATCGGGATCCGATGCCGGGGTTCATTTTCGAGCAGGCCGAGACCGCCATCCGGAAAGCGCAGGTTCTGGTGCTGGTGGTGGACGGGCGCGCCGGGCTCACTCCCCTCGACCAATCCCTGGGGAAGCTGTTGATCGAATGCTCCAAGCCGGTGGTGGTGGCCGTCAACAAGTGCGACAGCGCCGCCCAGTCGATCCATGCCTCGGAATTCTCCGAGCTGGGTCTGAGAGAGGTCATTCCCCTGTCCGCGGCCCACGGCTTGAACGTGGGCGACCTCCTGGACGAATTGGTCAAGCACCTCCCCAGGGGCAGCCGCTCCAAGCGGTTGCCGCCCGGCGAGATTCGCGTCGCCATCGTGGGCAAGCCCAACGTGGGCAAATCGACGCTGCTGAATCGCATCCTGGGAGAAGACCGCACCATCGTGTCCCCGATTCCGGGGACCACCCGAGATGCCATCGATTCCCGAGCCACGCGCGACGGCAAAGTCTATCGGTTCATGGACACGGCCGGCATCCGCAAGAAACGCCAGACGTTTCTTCAGGCGGAAAAGCTCAGCGTCATGATGGCTCGCAAGAGCGTGCAGCGGGCAGACGTGGCCCTGGTCATGATGGATGCCACCGAGGCGCCCTCTTCGCTGGATTCCGCCATCGCCGGCTACGTGCAGGAGGTTGGAGCCTCCGCCATTCTGGTCGTCAACAAATGGGACCTGATGACGAAGGACAGTGGTACCATGGTGGCCTTCGAGAAACGGGTGCGCTCCAGAGTGCGGTTCCTGGCCTATGCTCCCATGGTGTTCGTATCGGCCGCCACCGGCCAGCGCGTGCCCAAGCTGATCTCGCTGATCGACCAGGTCTTCAGGGCGCGGCGCACCCGGATCGGCACCGGGGCGTTGAATGCGTTCCTGCAACGCGAGGCCCTCCGGGACACGGCCGTGCCCTTCAGCCGGCAGGTCAAGGTGCAATACATGACCCAGGTGCACGATTCTCCGCCGACCTTTGTGCTCTTTACGGCTCGAAAGTCGCCGCTTCACCCCTCCATTCACCGATACCTGGTCAACCGGATCCGAGAGCGATTCGGGTTTGTGGGCACTCCGGTGGTGTTGAAGCACAAGGTGGAGAGGAAGGCGGGCTAAGGCTCCATTTGTCTGTCGCTGGTCGGGGGAGCGACGCGAATCGCCGGTCGATTCCGGGATGCCCGCATCGGGTCGGGACTTCGACCCCCATGGGCAGTGAGCCCATGCCGGTTTTCTTTCCAATAGCGTAATGTTGCAGAAGTGAGCAGGCCAGAAAGGACTGCCGCCCGATCATGCCGGAACGATCTCTGAAGCTCGTGAATCGCCAGCGAGGAAGCGCGGATTCCGAGGCGCCGGTCGAAATTCCCGACAAGTTGTTTTTCAGTATCGGCGAAGTGTGCAAGCTGGTGAAAGTGGAGCCCTACGTCCTGCGCTTCTGGGAATCGGAGTTTCCGCGCCTCAAGCCCGGCAAAGGGCCCAACGGCCGCCGCATGTACCGCAAGCGGGATATCGAGACGGTTCTGACCATCAAGCACCTCCTCTACGACCAGGGATTCACCATCGCGGGGGCCCGGAAAGCTCTCGCCGCCGGAGCGGCTTCTGCCGGAGCGCGCCAGGGCGATCGGGAGCCTCCTCAGGGTTCGGACAGGTCTCCTTCGGAGGCTGTATCGGGGACATCCGCGGGCGTCGCGGAGAGGGTCCGTACGCTCAAGTCGGAGCTCCGCGCCATCTTGACAATCCTGAATCGAAGGTGTTAGATTCCGAGGCGGTTTCGGGACGTAGCGCAGCCAGGTAGCGCACACGCTTGGGGTGCGTGGGGTCGGAGGTTCAAATCCTCTCGTCCCGACCATTTTTCTTCAGAGTCCATCATTGGCTGCAATCTTACTGACCAACGACGACGGGATCCACTCCGCAGGAATCACCTCGCTGGCTCGCTCTCTTTCCCACCTGGGACAGGTCATTACCGTGGCGCCCGACCGCGAGAGGAGTGCCTCCAGCCAGGCCCTGACGCTTTGGCGGCCTATCCGCTACCAGGAGGTTGGAGTGGATCGCTACTCGGTGGAGGGAACACCGGCGGACTGCGTGATCCTTGCCCTGAACCACATCCTGCCCGAAAGGCCGGATCTGGTAATCTCCGGAATCAACCGGGGCTCCAACCTGGGCCATGACATCGCCTATTCCGGCACGGTGGCGGGGGCCATGGAAGCGGCCAGGCACGGGATCCAGGCAGCAGCCGTCTCTCTGGCGAGGCGTGCGGAATTCGACTTTGAAGAGGCGGCCCAGTTCACGGCCCACCTGGCGGGACAACTGCTGAACAAGCCGCTTCCGCCGGGCTTCATCCTGAACGTGAACGTTCCCGCGGGGGGATGGCAGGGAGTGCGAGTGACTCGCCAGGACACCTGCCCGATCGACAACCTGATCGTGGAGAGCCGGGACCCTCGGGGCCGAAAGTACTTCTGGCTGGACCAGGAGCCGGAACCGCGCGACCTTCCGGCTGACGGGGACTCCGACTACGTGGCCGTCCGCTCCGGCTGCGTTTCCATCACACCGCTCAAGCTCGACCAGACCGCCCTGGAGTTGAGTTCCGAGTTGAAGTCCTGGGCGGAATTCCTTTCACCCGCGGCTTGCCGCTGATTCAATGACGGGGCGTGGCTCAGCCTGGTAGAGCACCTGGTTCGGGACCAGGGGGTCGGAGGTTCAAATCCTCTCGCCCCGACCATTTTGAATCGGCGAGTGGAGCCGAACTTCAATCATCCGACGGCCCCCGGACGGAAGCCGCAAAGCCACGGGCCCCCATGGCCGATCTCTCCTTAGCTCCTCTCCAAGCAGTTGAAGCCTCCACAAGAGACCACGCAGTCCTGTCCCGACAACTGCAGGCGGAGGGGTACCTGTTCGTTCGGGGCCTGATCGATCCGGAAAAGGTCGGGCGGGTGCGGTCGGATATCGGGCAACTGCTCATCCGGCGAGGTTTCGCCGTCGACGATCCTCAACGGGAGTTGAAGTGGTCGGGCAGGATGCCGGAATCCACTGAGCTGACTCCCAGCGGTCCCGTCGGCCGCATGATCGGCGACCTGCCTTCGCTGACCGAGGTGATCCATGACCGGGAGCTCTTCAGCTTCCTGGGAGCCCTGTTTGACGGCGAGGTCTTCAGTTGGGTGGAGAACGCCGACCGCGTGCGGATCATCTTCCAGGACCTCGCGCCCGGAAAGACTCGAGGGCAGCACTTCGACTACGTCACTCCGGCCCACCAGGACGGCTACCATTTTCGGGTGTCGTTCGTGACCTGCTGGGTGGCCCTGATGGACATCGACCTCACCACCGGCGGGCTGGCCCTCTGCAAGGGATCCCATCGAAAGGGAGTCCATCAGCACTGGTACCGGGGGGCCCAATACCTGGGGATTCCGCAGAACCCCGAGCAGGCCCGGGAGATGGCTCGGATGGGAGCCGTCCCGGTCGCCGGCGAATCGGCTCCCGACGACTCGCCCAAGACCTGGCTGCGGTCCGACTATCGGGCCGGCGACGTGCTGATCTTTCACCCCCACATGGTCCA
>JAPPFQ010000180.1:0-11711 GCA_028875135.1 Acidobacteriota bacterium | reverse complement strand
ACCGGTCGCCTCAATTGCGGGTCTCGGCCGACTTTCGCTACCAGCGCCGGGGCGATCCCACCGTCTGGCAATCCGGCTGCCGCCTCTTCGAATGCCACAAGTTCCTGGACGAATCCCGCGCCTGCCTGGAGGAGATGGACATCGACCAGGGCGTGGCCGACCGGGCCTGGGAGCTGATGCGCAGCTCCGGGCCCAGTCCGGACATGGACCTCCCTACCCAGGCACGACAAATGGTGAGTCAGGTGTCGTGACGCTCCGCCATCTCGGAGACTTCGGCACTTACCAATCTTTGGGTTTCGAGATCGTTGTCCTCGGAATCCGTCCCGGAAACTGTGCAGCCTTCAGCATGGCTGGGTGGATGTGCCTTCCGTAGGTTGCAGCATCCTTCAATTTCGGAGCCATCTGCCAACGTCCTGGACATACGACCAGCACTGGCTTCTTCCGTTCATATGCATGTTGCCGGGCCGACGCGCCCGGATTCGATGCTCCGGACACTCGGGCGGTGAAGTAGTTCACTTGGTCTACTGTACATCCCGGCGGGAGCACCTGTTTGGCGAGGGCGACAAGATTGAGCCACCTGAAAGGCGTGCCCTTCAAGGCGCCGTAATACAGATTGAAGCCGTCGACATATACTCTGACTCGCAACGCTTCTCCCCAGAAAAAGCAAAGGCCGCTCCGAAAAGCGGCCCTTGAGCCGACAGCACGCTGCCGGCGGGTATCTGACTGAAACCCTACGGTGAGATTGGTGAAATTGCAAGCTGTTTTGCAGTCAGGGCAGCGTTTCCTGCTTGACTCGGAATATATAGTACAGGTGACCGTGACACCTGCCTTTGTTTTAGGGAAAGTGCTGCCTTGGCGAATCCCAGCCAGGCCACCACCCACGGCCTATGCCCCTTGAGCCCCGGCCGGAAAGTCGAGACAGCGCCATAATGACCGAAACACCGGTAAGCCGATTCAGATCCCTGTTGCGCTGGGCTCTGCCTGCCCTGCTGGCCGTCTTGCTGCTTCCCTCCTGGATACTCTTCTACTCCGGGGGCATGTTGGCCGTCTACGGCTGGCAGGCGCTCGTTGCCCTCGGCCAGCTCCTCGCTCCCCTGACCATTCTGGTGCTGATGGTCCATGCCATCCGCAAGCGTCGCTTCAGCCGGCCGATGTGGGTCACCTTGGTCCTGGCGCTGGTGACCCTTTGGCCCGGTCTGTGGGGATTCGGCGTGCTTGTGTTGCCCTTTCCCTACGATCTCGAACGGTCAGCGCCGCCGGCGACCGTTCGCCTGCCATCCAACGAGACCATCCGCGTTGCCTGGGGAGGCGATCGCCTGGCAACCAACTATTATCACGCATCGACACCCGATCAACGCTGGGCCTACGATCTGGTCGTCGAACCGGCAGCGCATGGCTCGGAAAATCTGGAGGACTACGGTTGTTACGGAACGCCGGTGTTAGCGCCAGTATCCGCGCGGGTGCACTACTCCACCGACGGAGCGCCCGACCATACGCCGGGCGCGGTCAGCAACGACATGCGAAACCCAAGCGGCAATACGGTCGTGCTTGCTCTGGACACGGGAACCTTTCTGCTGATCGCACACCTGAAGAACGGTAGCGTCCTGGTCGAAGCCGGTGACAAAGTACGCGAGGGGGACCCTATCGGTGCCTGCGGCAACTCGGGCAACACCAGCGAACCCCACATTCACATCCACCATCAACGGCAGGATCCGCAGAATCGCCCTTTCAACTTCTCCGAAGGACTGCCGCTCTATTTTCGCGACCACGACGGAGCGGCAATGCCGGAGGGGGGCTTCGAGATCAATAACGGACAGGTCATTCTGACCGGTGCCATTGTGAGGCACGCCCTGACCGAATGAGCTCACAATCAACCGGAGAGATTCCTCCCATGAAGCAAGCGGCTGTCTCCCTACTGGTCCTCCTGGTCACTCTCGTTCTCGTTCCCGCTATCTCCCTGGCCGAGGAAGGGATGTGGCGTCCCGGGCAGCTCCCGGGTCTGGCAGACACGTTGAGAGCCTTGGACTCCGAGGTGGACGCCTCGGCGCTGTCGGACCTGACCGGCCACCCCATGAACGCGGTGATCTGGCTGGGAGGCTGCTCGGCCTCCTTCGTCTCGCCCCAGGGTCTGGTCATCACCAACCACCACTGCGCCTACGGGTCCATTCAGCAAAACTCCAGCGGGGAACGGAACCTGCTGGAGGAGGGCTTTCTGGCTGAAGGCAGGGCTGGGGAGCTTCCGGCGGCTCCGGGCAGCCGCGTCCTGGTCACGGTGGCGGTGCAGGACGTCACCCGCTCGGTGTTGGGGGCGGTTCCCGATGGAGCCGGCCCCCGGGAGCGCTACCAGGCCATCGAAGACCGGCAGAAGGCCCTGGTTGCCGGGTGCGAGCGGGACCCGGGGCATCGATGCCGGGTGGCCGCCTACTCCGGCGGGCTGGAGTATGAGTTGATCAAGCAGTTGGAAATCCGGGACGTTCGCCTGGTCCATGCGCCGGCCCTTGCAATCGGCAAGTACGGGGGGGATATCGACAACTGGATGTGGCCTCGCCACACCGGGGACTACGCCTTTTATCGCGCCTACGTGGGCCCGGACGGGAAGCCGGCGGACTTTGCGGAGGAGAACGTTCCCTATCGGCCCCGCCATCACCTGAAAGTCTCCACCCGGGGAGTCGACACCGGAGACCTGGTGTTGGTGGCGGGCTATCCGGGGAGCACCGACCGCTACCGCTTGGCCAGCGAGGTGGAGGGGGTCATCCGGTGGGACTACCCCCGCCGCATCGAGGCCTTCCGGCAGTGGCGCGACATCATCGAACGGGCGGTGGCCGGACGGGAAGAAAAGGCCCTCAAGTATGCGTCGCTGCAGGCCAGCCTGAACAACGTCATCAAGAACTACCGGGGAATGCTGGAGGGCTTTGCCAAGAGCGACATCCTGGAGCGAAAACGGGCACTGGAGCGGGATCTGCAGGCATGGATCGAAACCGGTCCGGCCTCGCGGTCCAGGCTGAGGACCGCCGCCGCCGATCTTGGGAAGCTGGTGGCCGAGTCGCAGTCCGGCCGGGAGGCGGCCCTCTACTACGACTTTCTCGGAGGTCGGTCTTCGCTGCTAAGGGCCGCCCGCAGGCTGTACCGGCTGAGCAGGGAGCGTCAGAAGCCGGACGGGCAGCGGGAGCCCGGCTACCAGGAACGCGACCTGGCCCGCATCCGGGAGAGGCTGAAGCGCATCGATCGGACCTTCGACCCGGAGGTGGACCGTGCCTGCTGGCGCCAGTTCGTGCTGAACTACTCCGCGCTTCCGGCAGAGCAGCACGTCCAGGCCTTCGACGACTGGTTCGGGATCCGACCGACCGGGTTGCAGGAAGCCGAGCTGGACCGGCGCCTGGACGAGATGTACGGGCAGACCCGACTGGGAGATCTCGAGACCCGAATTTCCTGGATGACGGCGACTCCCGGGGACTTCGAGGCCAGCCGGGATCCCTTCATCCGGATGGCCGTCAGCCTCTACGACAGCGATATGGAACGGGAGGAGCGCGACAAGGAGCTTGAGGGACGATTCGAGCAGGCGCGACCGCGCTTCATGGAGGCCCTGATCGCCTACAACCAAAGCCGGGGCAAGTCCGTCTATCCCGACGCCAACTCGACCCTCAGGGTCACTTACGGCACGGTCAAGGGGTACTCGGCCAAGGATGGAATCCGCTACCTTCCCTTCACTACCCTGCGCGGCATCCTGGAGAAGGACACGGGCCAGGAACCCTTCAATGCCCCTGTCCCCCAACTCGAGCTGATTCGCGGCCGGGAATTCGGCAGCTACTACGTGAAAGCGCTGGATTCGGTGCCCGTGAATTTTCTGAGCACGCTGGACGCTACCGGAGGCAACTCGGGCTCCCCCACCCTGAATGGACGCGGGGAGCTGGTGGGGTTGCTGTTTGACGGCAACTGGGAGAGCATCGTCGCCGACTGGGATTTCATTCCGGCCATCACCCGGTCCATTCACGTCGACATCCGCTACGCCCTCTGGATCATGGAGCACCTGGACGGCGCCCACCACCTGCTGAGCGAAATGGGGGTGCAGGACGTCTCCGCGGACGGAGAATCCGGTCCGGACCAGGCAGGGCGGTAGTTCCTTGTCCTGAGGATGTGGATTCGGCGTTGTACGGGCAGGGCGCCGGGAGCCGCTCCGTCAGCGGGCGGTCTGCCCGCGTCTCAGGGCGCGCTGGGGTTTGGTGGGTTCGTTCGGGTAGAGGTGGCCCACCTGGTCGGCGTAGCCGTTGAACATCAGGGTGGGTCGACGAGGTCCCCGGCGCGGCGCCGCATTGGCCACCAGCATGTAGTCCCATTCCTGGGACCATCGGGGATGGGGAACGTTGGGGTTCACGTTGCTGAGGTAGCCGTATTCGTGCTCGTAAGGCTTGGCCGACCAGAAGGTTCCCGGCTTCTGGGCGACCAGCTCGATCTTCACGATGGACTTGGGTGACTTGTAGCCGTACTTCCAGGGCACGATGATGCGCACGGGCGATCCGTGCTGTTTGAGCAGGGGCTTGCCGTAGACTCCGGTCACCGCCAGGGTCAGGTCGTTCATGGCCTCGTCCAGGCGCAGGGCTTCGTAATAGGGCCAGGGGTAGTGCTTCTGTCCGAGTCCCGGCATCTGGTCGGGCCTGTTGGCGGTGATGAAGCGGACGTGCCGGGCCTTGCCGGTGGGCTGGACGGCCTCGAGCAGCTTGCTCAGGGGGAATCCCGTCCAGGGGATGTTCATGGCCCAGGTCTCGACGCACCGGAAGCGGTAGACCCGCTCCTCCTGCTCGAATCCGAACAGGTCGTCCAGATCGAAGGTTCGGGGCTTGTGACACTCACCGCTCACCTCCACCTTCCAGGGCTCCACTTCGAACCTGCCGGTGTATTGCCAGACCGGACCCCCGCGATTGGGGAGAAATTCGTAGAAATTGTTATGGGTCGCCGCCACCAGGCGGTCGGTCAATTCGAGACCTTTGGGATCGAAACCGGCATTGCGCTTGGCGGGGAACACGTCCGGTCGCTCGAAAGGAACGGACAGGGGGCCGCCTTCCGGAGGCGGAGGCGGCTGGGCGCAGCCGAGGGAGGGGAAGAGGTAACTGCCCGCACTCGCCAGCAGGACTGTCTGCGCGAACGTGCGGCGGTTCAGGAATACCGACTCTTCTGTAGGATCCAAACGCGGAAGCTGAAAGGTCTTGCTCACCGTTTTACCTCCACTGGTTTCCGGTTGGGGACCGGGGGCGTCCGACTGGCGGCTGTGACCATCCCTTCGGCCAGGAAGGAATCAGGAGGAAACCGCCTCCCCGATCGAATCTTAGCACGGGAGATGGATGCAGGCGGTGGAATTGCGGTTGGCCGGCGGGCTGATAGCATGGAGACCACCGGAACCCGCACGGCTCCAACGAATGACAGCTAGCGAGGTCGTCCCTCAAGCCGGCAGGCAGGAAGAAAGGTGCCCACCAAGGGGCATCGAAGGACCATGAGGAAGATGACGCCGTCCGACCGATCCGCCGCCGCGCCTACCGAGACCCTTCCCCCTCCCGGGGACTTCCTGGGACGGCTACGCCAGGTCGGACCCTCTCTCATCCTGACCGCCGGAATCGTCGGCTCGGGCGAGCTGATCGTCACCACCACGCTGGGAGCCCGTCTGGGCTTTGCGGCGCTGTGGCTGATCCTGTTGAGCTGCGCCTCCAAGGTGGTCCTGCAGGTGGAGATCGGACGCTACGCCATCTCCTCGGGGGATTCGTCGCTGAGGTCGGTGGACCGGATTCCGGGCCCGCGCTGGCGAGCTTCCTGGGTGGTCTGGGGCTGGCTCTTCAGCACCTTGATCTCCTCCAGTCTGGTGGGAGGGATCGTCAGCGGGGTGGCTCAATGCCTCCACCTGGTCCTTCCGCACCTGAGTGTCACTGCCTGGGGAGTCCTCGCCTGCCTGATAACGCTGGGCATCCTGCTCAGCGGCGGCTACAGAGTGGTGGAGCGCGGGGCCATGCTGATGGTGGTGGCTTTCAGCCTGACCACGGTGGTGGCGGCAGGAGCCCTGCAGTGGTCCGGTCACGCCCTGTCCGCGGAAAATGTGTGGGAGGGGCTGACGTTTCAACTGCCCGCTCAGGGGGGACTGGCCCTGGCCTTTGCCCTGTTCGGCTTGACCGGCGTGGGCACCTCCGACCTGTTTGCCTACCCCAACTGGTGCCTGGAGAAAGGATACGCCCGCCATATCGGACCCCGCAGCGGCCAACCGGACTGGAACAAGCGGGCGCGGGGCTGGATCCGGGTGATGCAACTGGATGCCTTGCTGGCCCTGGGCATCTATACCGCCATCACGGTTGCCTTCTACCTGCTGGGAGCCGCCGTCCTGCACGGGCAGGGGTTGGTACCCGAGGGCGGCCGGATGATCGCGACCCTTTCCAGGACCTTCACCGGAATTTTCGGCCCCTGGGGCTACTTCGTTTTTCTTACCGGGGCCCTGGTCACCCTCTACTCCACCCTGTTCGCCTCGGTAGCTGCCAACGCCATCATGGGACTGGACTGCCTGACCGTTTTCGGCTTCATTTCGCGTAACCGTTTACTGCAGCGGATCCGCTGGCGAAGAGGCCTGCAGGTCTTCTGGGCGGCAGTATACGCCACCATCTTCCTGGCTTTTCCGGAGCATCCGGTTCAGCTCATCGTTGTGGGAGGCGTGGTGCAGACCGGCATGTTGCCGGTGATTGCCTGCTCCATTCTGTACCTGCGCTACCGCCGGCTGGATCGCGGGATCGGTCCATCCCCATGGGTCGACGGGCTGCTGTGGCTGTCCGCTGGACTCACGCTATGCGTGGCCGCTTATACGCTGCTGGGGCACCTGGATGGATGAGAAGGGGTGGAAAGTGGTGAATCGGCCGGAACTCAGGAACCGCTTGACGGGGTTGGTGTCTGTCCCATGGCTTCCCGTCCGGCCGGCGTCAGCAGGACGGCCCGGCCCAGCACCCGACCGCCCCGGAGATCCGCCATGGCCCGGTTGATCTCCTCCAGCGGGTAGGGGTGGGTGACCAGGGGCTTCAACTTGTTCTCCGCCAACAGTCGGACCGCACCCACCAGGTCCTGCAGGCGGCCGCAACGGGTGCCGACGATCTCCAGCTCATTCTGCGCCAGCCGTTTTCCGTTCAGCCCGTAGGTCTCGGGCGTGTAGCCGACCACGGTGAGGCGTCCCCCGGGGCGAAGCACGTCCACACCCGCCGCCAGGGTCTCCTCCACCCCGACGCAGTCAATCACACCGTCGGCCCCCTCGCCCCGGGTAAACTCCCGGACGGCCTCCTGCACGTCTGTACGGGTGGAGTCGATGGCGATGTCGGCTCCCATCCGGACGGCGAAATCGGTCTTTTCCGCGACCCGGTCCACGGCCAGGACGCTGGCGCCGGCCAGCTTGGAGATCTGAATGGCCGAGAGGCCCACGCCCCCGGCGCCGAAGATGACGATGCGATCGTTCAGCCCCACTCCGGCCCGGTCGACAGCGTGCAGGGCCGTGATGCGGGCATCGGCCAGCACGGCCGCTTCCGGCCAGGGGATGTTCTCGGGCAGCGGGACCAGTTGCCGGGCCGGAATGGCCAGGTATTCGGCGTGGCCGCCCCGGTCCTTGGCTCCCAGGACCCCCGTCATGTGGGGACAGAGTTGTTCGCGGTGGGTCCGGCACATGCGGCAGCGGCCGCAGGTGGAAAAGTTGTAGACCACCACCCGGTCGCCCGGCTTCACCCGGGTCACCCGCTCTCCCACCTCGGCAACCACGCCGGCCACCTCGTGGCCCAGGATGGCGGGGAGCTCGGGACTGTAGCCGAACCCGTCCACGATCTTCAGGTCGGTCCCGTCGGTGCCGCAGGCCATCACCTGGATCAAGGCTTCCTCGTCACCGAAAGCGGGCCGGGGCCTCTCCTCGATCTCCAGAGGCCGGCCCAGTTGTTTGAGAACGGCCGCGAGCATGGTCCGGTCCATATCTGCCAGAAACCTCACGCCGGCTCCCGCTCCAATGGATGGACAGATTCTTCGGCCAGCAATGCAGCGTATCGCAGCGCCTGGCGGATGTCTTCCCGTTCGAGGTAGGGATAGGCTTCTACAATCTCCTCTGCAGACATCCCATTGGCAACGAGGTTAAGCACAAGAGAGACTGTGACACGCATGCCTCTGATGCACGCTCTCCCGCCCATCACCTTTGGATCGAAGGTTATTCGCTGAAGTCCCAACATCAGTCATCTCCTGAACAGCTACTTCGAGTCGCCGAGTCTATTCGGAAACGTAAGGGGCAGGACCGGGTACGATCAAGCGCGGGATTTGAGTCGACGGCGGAATCGTTGCAGGAATATTATCTCATTGCAATTTGATCGAGAGACGGAGGAGAACTTTGCGTTACGGGGCGAGTATGGTAGCGAAGTCGTCGTTGTGTCAAGGGCTGGAATTTCGTGTAAGTCTGTTTGGTGGACCACAGCGGTGGCCCGGAGGCAGGGGGTCGGTGCTGCCAAACAAAGTGTCCCGGGTCAACTGGCTACCCGTCGGTCAACCGACCTCGCCATGTCAGCCCCCTACGGCCGTTGACACCCCGGGGTCATGACCCTAGTATTAGTTTTTCTTAATTCCAACAGGGAGGAACGACACCAGTGAAACTTGGATCCGGTCAATTGACATTTGAAGAAGCGGAGGGTTGGGCCAGGCTGCCAGAGGGATGGGACCTGGGAGAAGTCCCCGGGATCGCGGTGGACTCCCGGGACCGCGTCTACGCTTTCTGCCGCGCCGAGAATCCCGTGGTCATCTTCGACCGGGACGGCAGCTACCTGGACTCCTGGGGGAAGGGGCTCTTCGTGAGGCCCCACATGATTTTCATCGGCCCCGACGACTCCGTTTACTGCGTGGACGACAACGGGCACCGGGTTCACAAGTTCACGACGGAGGGTGAGCTGCTGATGACCCTGGCGCCCACCGGCGGCGTGGCCGACACCGGCTACAACGGCACCGACGTCCAGTCCATCCTGCGTTCGGGTCCCCCGTTCAACAACCCCACCGACGTGGCCCTGGCTCCCGACGGAAACCTGTTCGTCTCCGACGGATACGGCAATGCCCGGGTTCACAAGTTCAGCCCCGACGGCCAACTGCTCCTCTCCTGGGGAGACCCCGGAGACGGACCCTCGCAGTTCAGACAGCCTCACGGCGTCTACGTGGATCCGGAGGGAAGGGTCTATGTGGCCGACCGACAGAACTGCCGCATCCAGATCTTCTCGCCCGAGGGAGAATTCCTGGACCAGTGGACCGAAGTGTGGTGGCCCAACGACTTGTGCCAGGATCGGCAGCAGAACTTCTGCGTGGCCGAGATCGGCGGCATCTTCATGTATGGCCGCGAGGCCCGGCTGGACAAGCCCGCCGCCCGCATGACCGTCAGGGCAGCCGACGGAAGCATCCTGGCCGAGTGGTGCGAGGAAGACCCCTACGGCACGGGACGCTTTTTCTCTCCCCATTCGGTGGCGGTGGACTCCCACGGGGACATCTACGTGGGCCAGGTCACCTTTTCCTACACCAAGCGCCAGGCCCCGCCCGGCTCCAAGGTGCTGCGCAAATACGTGAGGCAGTAAACTTTGAGGCTGGCTTTGCCTGAAGATCCCGGCGAGGCAAACGGCCCTCCGCCCTGTCCGGGGACCTGCCAGTGAACGTCTGACCCCGAGCGCTGAACCGCCCGGGGTCTGGTCGTTTATGGCCTTCTTATTGGGGACTTGGGCTGCCCCACCCTCCGTTGCCGTTCTGATTGTTTAACCGGGTTTCGGCGAGGAGGTCCGGCCGGAGCGACAGCTTGCCGGCCGGAGCCGATTCCAAGTCAGGTTGCATAATCGCGTGCGGCATATTATGTAATGTGGGTCCCAACGCCGGTCCAGGTTGAGGACCCCAATTGAGGAGAATCACCGAAAGGCGGCGAACCTGGTCCGATAGCGGCCGGAAAGGAGCGAGACCAGTGCGATTGAAACGCGGATGCTTGCTGGCGGTCGTTCTGGCGCTGGCAGCCTGCGGCGGTGGGAAGGATACGCCTCGCGCCGCTTCGGATTGTGTCGAGTGCCACCGTGACGTGACGCCGAGTATCGTCACCGATTGGGAATTGAGCCGGCATAGCACGGAAGGCGTGGACTGCTCCCTTTGTCATGGAGACAAGCATCGCTCGGCGGAGGATGTGGCGTTGGTCAGGACGGCGACGCCCGATGTCTGCGCCACCTGCCATCCGATCCAGACCGAACAGTTTGCAGGCGGCAAGCACGCTCTGGCCTGGGTCAGCATGAACGCCATGCCCACGACCCATTGGCTGCCGATGGCGATGACCGAGGGCATGAAGGGCTGCGGCGGTTGCCATCGTCTTGGGCTGAAGAGCGAAGAGGAGATCCGGGAGTTGAAGGCGGAGGGCGTGATGTTCGGGCTCGCTTCCTGCGATGCCTGCCACACGCGCCATTTATTTTCCGTCAAGGAAGCTCGGGAGCCGCAGGCGTGCCGCACCTGCCACATGGGCATCGATCATCCGCAATGGGAAATGTACTCGTCCTCGAAGCATGGCGTTCGGCACCTGCTCAAGCAGACCGGAACGCTGCCGGAGGCGGCCGCGGCGCCCACCTGCCAGACCTGTCACATGCCCCAGGGAGACCACGGCGTACGGACCGCCTGGGGCTTCCTGGCCGTGCGATTGCCCTTGCCGGAAGACCCGCAGTGGGCGGCCGACCGCACGACCATTCTTCAGGCGCTGGGGGTGCTGGACCCTCAGGGGAATCCGACCGCGCGTCTGGAGACCGTCAAGCAAGCGGACGTCGCCCGCCTGACCCACGAGGAGTGGCAGGCGGAGCGTGACCGCATGATCGAGGTTTGCGAGCAGTGCCACTCTGCGAACCTTGTTCGAGCGGAGCTCAAGAAGGGCGACGAGATGATCCGTGAGACGGACCGGTTGCTGGCCGAGGCGATTCGCATTGTCGGCGCGCTCTATCGGGACGGGGTGTTGCGCAAGCCGGATCACTATGCCTACGACTTCCCGGACTTGCTGGCTTTCCACGACGCGCCCTCGGTGATCGAACAGCGACTCTTCAAGATGCACCTGGAACACCGCATGCGAGCCTTTCAGGGTGTGTTCCACAACAATCCCGATTACGCGCTCTGGTACGGTTGGAGCGAGATGCTGCAGGATCTGACCGAGATCAAGACGCTGGCGGCGGAGCTGCGCAAGAGCCGGTAGCCGAGGCCGCGGGGGGCCTTTCCCAATGACCGGTTACGCCATAAGCCTGGGGTTCCTGGCGGTTGTGACAATCGCACTGATCGGGTTTCTGGTTCGCAGGCCCGAGTCGACCGGCACGCTCGGGGGCAGGATACTGGCATTCCTGGCTCTCTTCGTTCTGCCGGGGCTGCTGCTTCTGGGTGGTGCCGGACGACATTACGAGCAGGCAAAGTCGACCCGGTTCTGTCTCTCTTGCCACATCATTCAACCCTATGGGGAGAGCCTCTACATTGACCATGCCGGCTTTCTTCCCGCATCGCACTATCAGAACAAGCGCATCCCTGCCGACCGGGCCTGTTACACCTGCCACACCAACTACACCATGTTCGGCGACCTGGATGACAAGGTCCGCGGCGTGAAACACGTGTGGCACAACTTCCGGGGCTCGGCATCCGACCCTGTGGAGTTGTATGAGCCCTATGAGAACCGGGCCTGCCTGGAATGCCACCAA
>JAPPFQ010000312.1 GCA_028875135.1 Acidobacteriota bacterium | reverse complement strand
GGCGATCCGGTTGGCGAACTCGCCGTCATTGGTCAAAAGCAGCAGTCCTTCAGTATTGAAGTCCAGACGGCCGACCGAGACTACTCCCGGTGGACACCCCCGAATCAACTGGCCCACAAGTGGCCTTCCGGCCGGGTCCGAAAGAGTGCACAAATACCCTCGCGGCTTGTTCAGGAGCAGATAGGTCTGCCGTCCGGGCGAACGAATGCGTTTTCCGTCGACTCGAACATGGTCACAGGAGGCATCCACTTTGGCACCGGGCCGCGTGACCGGCTTGCCGTTTACGGAAACTCTTCCCTCCTGGATCAAACGCTCGGCCTGGCGCCGGGAACAAACGCCGGCGTTGGCAATGACTTTTTGCAGCCTATCCGTCACCATGGTCCTTACTTGAATCTGACCCTGCCTGGCGTCCGAAGAGGCACGGGGGGGCGCCCCCATCCTGATCCTCGGGCGACTATTTGTCATCCTCCGAGGAACCGGCGCCCATCTCGTTCTGGCCGGCCTCGCCTTCCGCACCCCTATCCGATTCGACTCCACTCACGACCGCCACTCCCTCCAGGGATGCCTGCGCCAGTTCCTGATATTCATCCAAGCTGGGGAGTTCCCCCAGGTTCCTGAGCCCGAATTGAAGCAAGAAGTCTCGAGTGGTCTTGTAGAGAATGGGGCGCCCCACAACGTTCTTGCGTCCTCCGGCGGTTACCAGCTTCTTTTCTACCAGCGTCTTCATGACGGCCGCTGCATTGACTCCCCGAATCTCCTGGATTTCCGGCAGAGTGACCGGCTGCCGGTAGGCGATCACCGCCAGGGTCTCCAGGGCCGGCAGAGAGAGCCTGATCGGTGGAGTCTGGTACTTCAGAAACTCTCGAACCCAAGCGTGATGTTCGGGCTTGGTGGCCATCTTGAAGCCGTCGGCTATTTCCTTGATCTCGATTCCGTGCTCGGGCGAGGCGTAGCGACGGATGAGATGAGAAAGCGTTTGGCGAATGGCAGCTTCGTTCTCCTTTCCCAGCAACTCGATCATGGAAGCCACGGTGACGGGTTCCTCCGCCAGGTAGATAAGCGCCTCAACGATCGGTCGCAGCTTTTCTTCATTCATCCCGCACTCCGATGTTTGTCTGGAACTCCCCTGTTTCGTCCGCCATGAGACGCCCCGTCGTCCGGGACGGCAGCGCGGCTAGGCGAAAAGTGATCTAGTGGTTAGTGATCAGTGACTAGTGGTTAGTCGCTCCTCCGCCCTGGCGGGCGGATCATACGAGAGTGAAACAGGTTTGATTCAGTTGCTGAACGCCTCGATTAAATAACTAGCCACTAACCACTGATCACTAATCACTTTTCGTCTAGCCACTAGCCACTTCAACATCATGAGGGTTTGTCCGCCACTGCCAGTTCTATCCTGCCGGTCCATTGTTCGAGGTCACCCATCACCTCGGCGAATTTGTCCTTGCGCCTGGCCACGATATCCCCGAAACGCTGCTTCTGAACCAGAACAATGGCCTGCAGATAGGACATCTCCAACAGGGCGACAAATACCACCACCAGCGCCTTTCGGCTCCGATAGCGGGCAAACAGACGGTCGACGGGCACATCACCCCGAGAATCCTCGAAAATATTCTTCAAGTCCCGGAGAACCTTCCCAATGGTCACCTCCTCCTGCTCTATTTCCAGGGATCGGGCAGCTCTTTGCCGTTCCTGGATTCTGTGGAGACAGATGATGAGGTCGAAAGAGCTGGCTTTCTGCTCGGGCTCCACGGGTGTTTCCTGAAAGTCCCTCACTCCCGGAAGGGTCCAGCTGGCCCTCTCCAACACTTGCTTCTGGTGGAGCATCTGCGCGGCGTTCTTGAACTTTTCGTGTTCCAGCAGCCGATGCACCAGCTCGGCCCGGGGATCGTCCTGCTCGCTCTCCGACTGAAGCGGATCGGCAGGCAGGAGCATCCTGGACTTGATATGGATGAGGGTTGCCGCCATGAGCAGGAACTCGCCGGCCAGCTTGATGTCGAGTTCCTGCATGGCCTGGATCGTGTCCAGGTACTGCCGTGTAATCCTGGCGATGGGAATATCGTAGATGTCAATCTGCTGCTTTCGAATCAGCTCCAGCAACAGATCCAGGGGGCCTTCGTACGCCGGCAACCGAATCCTGTAAGGATCGTCCATGGGGTTGTCAGGTCAACTTCATGGCCTGTCGAACGGCCTGCATGGTCTCCCCGGCCTCCCGGGCGGCCCGTCGATTCCCGTCCTGGATGATCTCACCGATCTCTCGACGACGTCCCGCGTAATCCCGGCGGCGGTCCAGCAGCGGGGAGATCTCCCGGATCAAGCCGTCGCTCATCCACTTCTTGCAGTCGACGCAACCGATCCCGGCGGTTCGGCATTCTCGATCGACAGTCGCCTGCGTGTCCTGCGATGAGTAGATCTTATGGTAGGAAAAGACCGGACAGATTTCAGGATTACCCGGATCGTGGCGGCGCTTTCGGGCCGGATCGGTCATCATCGTCCTGACCTTGGTGCGAATGGTCTCGGGGGAATCGGAAAGGGAGATATCGTTGCCGTAGCTCTTGCTCATCTTTCGCCCGTCCAGTCCGGGAAGCCTGGGGACAGGAGTCAACAGGGCCTGAGGCTCCGGGAAAACCGGCCCGTAGAGGGCGTTGAAACGCCGGCCGATCTCACGAGTGAGTTCCACGTGAGGCACTTGATCTTCACCCACCGGCACAGCGTCGGCCCTGTACATCAGGATATCCGCGGCCTGTAGCACCGGATACCCCAGGAAGCCGTAATTGCCCAGGTCCTTGTCGGTAACGTTGTCTCGTTGTTCCTTGTAGGTGGGAACCCGTTCCAGCCATCCCAGCGGCGTGATCATGGAGAACAGGAGGTGCAGTTCGGCGTGCTCGGGAACTGCCGACTGCACGAAGAGCACCGATTTTTGCGGATCGAGACCGGCCGCCAGCCAGTCGATCATGATCTCGGTGCGAAACTGGTCGATCTCCGAAGTGTCGGCGAAATCGGAGGTCAGCGCGTGCCAGTCGGCAATAAAATGGAAGCTCCGGTATCTCTCCTGCAGTTCCACCCAATTCTTTAGGGCACCCACCACGTGCCCCAGATGGAGCTTGCCGGTGGGCCGCATCCCACTGGAAATTCGAGGCTTGATTGACTCTGAGGAATTCATGTGGAAAGGCTCGCCCGGCGAGGACTAGGCGGCGATGATCCAGTGAACGAATTGCATGAAGGGTCTCAGCACTGTGCCAAAGACGCCGAAATAGAAACACACGAAGAGGATGATGACTCCATAGGGTCGAATCCGCCGGTAAGCAGCGGCCAGATCGCGCGGAAGAAAGTGCGGCAGGATCCAACTGCCGTCCAGGGGAGGAATCGGAATCATGTTGAACACGGCCAGGGCGGTATTGAGGATCGCTCCCAGCAGACACATCCGCCACAGCGGCTCCAGAATCGTCCCATCGATCACTCCTCCACCCATCTGATAGCTCTGGAGGACTTTTATGCCCAGGAGGAAAACAGCCAGCAGCAACAGGTTGCTGATGGGGCCGGCCGCGGAAATCCAGATGTCGGCCTTGCGACGATCCCTTACATGGAGTGGATTCCAGGGAACCGGCTTGGCCCAACCGAACAGCAGCCCCCCCGAAAAGAATAGAAGGGTGGGAAAGATCAGCGTTCCAACCAGGTCGATATGGGGGATCGGGTTCAAGGTTACCCTTCCGAGGTATCGCGCCGTGGGATCTCCAAACCATTCGGCCGTCCAGGCGTGGGCCGCCTCATGCACACTGAGCGAGAAGAGAAACACGATCATGAAAAAAAGATACTGGACCAACTGAGCGGTGTCGATCACGGAAGCTCCGGTGACGAAGGCAGCGCTCAACCCCCTAACCCGCCAAGAAGGCCTGAACGCCACAATCAGCCGCAGCTTAGCATAGGTAAGCGGAGAAACTCTAGCCGGGCTGGAAGCGCTGTTTGGAGCTGGATCGGGGCTCCTTGTTGGATCGAAGTGCCGATAGTATAATGGCTTGCGGCGGATCGCCGCGATCGGCGAGGCCTGCCGAGTCAGTCCCAGAGAGCCTTATGAGCCTGCTGCTGCTTCGCTTGACCATCGCATTCTACTCGGTAGGCCTGCTCCACTCGTTCCTGACCATCATCACCCGCAAGAAGACCCTGTTTCGGGTTGCTCTGGCCGGCATTTCGCTTGGATTTCTGTGCCATCTGCTGGCATTTTCGGTAGCCTGGTTCGAAACCGGTCACCCGCCGATCAGCGAACTGCAAGAGGTCCTCTCCTTTTTCGCCCTGGTGATCGTGCTGGCATTCCTCCTGGCCTATGCCCGCTACCGGCTGGATTCATTGAGCGTGTTCGTTTTCCCGCTGGCATTTATTTTGACGTTGGCAGCCAACCTGACGTCGGAGCCCAGCCAGCCCTTTCCCGAGATGCTGGGAAGCCTTTGGCTGTACCTGCACGTGCCCTTCATCTTCCTTGCCTACGCAGCCTTTTTCGTAGCCTTCGCCTCCGGATTGATGTACCTCATCCAGGAAAACGAGTTGAAACGTCGCAGACCCCAGGCGTTCTACTATCGCCTTCCCTCGCTTGAAGTCTGTGACGAGTTGGGTTATCGGGCTCTCAGCATCGGTTTTCCCCTACTGACTCTGGGATTGGTGGCGGGCGTCCTCTGGCAGGCGCCGTGGGAGCTGGACAAGAAGATCATCGCCTCCTTCAGCACCTGGATCGTCTATGCCATTCTAATCGCCTATCGTCTTTCCGAGGGTCTGCGCGGCAGGCGCGCGGCCTGGATGTCCATCCTGGGCTTTATTCTCATCCTGGCCGCCTTTTTCGGGACCCGCTCCCAGGGCAGCGCCCATCCTTTCATCCAATGAGTCTGCTACTGGTAGGACTTAGCCACAGGACAGCCCCGGTCGAGGTCCGTGAGAGGCTTCACTTTCCGGACTCCAGGCTGCAGGAGGCGTTGCAGCGGCTCACCTCGCAGTCGGCCATTGCCGAGAGCCTGATCCTGTCGACCTGCAATCGCACCGAGGTGCTGGCCCATTCGGCGGACGCTCAACGCGGTCTGCTGCTGGTCAGAAGCTTCATCTCCGACTTTCATCGCCAACCGCAAAAGTCGTTGCACCCCTACCTGTATGACCTGACCCATTCCGAGGTGGTGCGCCATGTGTTCCGCGTGGCCAGCAGCCTGGATTCGATGGTATTGGGGGAGCCTCAGATACTGGGCCAATTCAAGACCGCCTTTAGTCTGGCCCGCCGGATTGGATCCGTCGGAGATGCTTTGAGTCCCCTGATCCATCGAGCCTTTTTCGTAGCCAAACGGGTGCGGTCGGAAACCGCCATCTCCAGCGCCGCGGTTTCGGTGAGCTTCGCCGCCGTGGAATTGGCCCGGAAGATCTTCGACCACTTGAGCGGACGCACGGTGTTGCTGCTGGGTGCGGGAAAGATGAGCGAGCTGGCGGCCAAGCACCTGATATCTCAGGGGACCACCCAACTGCTGGTGTGGAACCGGACCTACCGGCGAGCCGTGGACATGGCCGGCGACCTGAATGGAGAGGCCATCCCTACGGAGGAGCTCTTTCGCCATGTCGAACGTGCCGACATCCTCATCTGCTCCACCGGGTCTCCCGGGCACATCCTCACCAGGTCCGACGGGCAACGGCTGATCCAGTTGCGCAAGAACCGACCGGTCTTCATCATCGATATTGCCGTTCCCCGAGACGTGGATCCCGAGGTGAACAACCTGGACAACATTTTTCTCTATGACATCGACGACCTGCAGCACGTGGTCGACGCCAACCTCAAGCAGCGCCACAAGGAGGCTCAGTTCGCGGAAGCGATCATCCAGGAGGAGGTTCAGTCCTATATCAAGCAATCGCGAGGACTGGATGTGGCTCCGGCTATCGTGTCATTGCGGAATCACTGGGACGACATCCGCAGGGAGGAACTGGCCAGGAACCGAAAGAAGCTGGGGGCCCTGAATGACCAGCAGGAAGCGGCTCTGGAGCAACTGACTCGAGGGCTGTTGAACAAGATCCTGCACGGCCCCATCTCGGAAATCAAGTCGTTGGGGCAGGACCCTGCCGCAGAGCAAAAAATCGCCACCATCAAGAGGATGCTGGGACTGAAGCATTAATCGGCGGGGGGTGAGTATTCTATTGGACAGGCATCGCCCCTTCACTATGGGACGCCGAGGCCCACAGTGGCGAATCAGGGTGCTGGAGGCGAGGGACCACGCCCGATTCATCTCTCCCCCTGTCGTCACTCCCCGCATTTTCCGGATTTCGGTTGCTGTCCGCATTGAAAACCCATCATGGCTGATAAACCCCTTGTCATAGGCTCGCGAGGCAGCCCGCTGGCCCTTAGGCAGTCAGAGCTGGTAAAGAGCCGGCTCAGCGAGGCCCAGCCTCACCTGCCCATCACCGTCCGTCGCATCCTCACCACCGGGGACCGCCGGGCCGGACCTCCTCTGCACCAGATTGGGGGCAAGGGGGTCTTTACCAAGGAAATCGAAGAAGCCCTGCTTCGCGGGGAGATCGATCTGGCCGTGCACAGCCTCAAGGACCTTCCCACCCGCCTCCCCGACGGCCTCTGCCTGGGCGCCATCACAGCGAGAGAAGATGCACGGGACGCCTTCCTCTCCAATCGTTTCGGCTGCCTGGCCGCACTTCCCCTCCGGTCCACCGTAGGGACCAGCAGCCTCAGGCGACAATGCCAGCTGTTGCACCTCCGCCCGGACCTGGAAGTGAAAAACCTTCGGGGGAATCTGGATACCCGCCTTCGCAAACTGGATGCGGGAGATTACGACGCCATTATTCTGGCCTGCGCCGGTCTGATTCGACTGGGACTGGATCACCGCATTCGGGAGAAGCTATCCGTCGACACCATCTGTCCGGCCATCGGACAAGGTGCTCTGGCGGTGGAGGTCCGATGCGACGACCGCTTGACCCTCGAACGGATCCAGGGGCTCGACGACGGCGATTCCAGAAGAGCTGCCGAGGCGGAACGCAGTCTGCTGGGCCGGCTGGGTGGGGGATGCCAGGTTCCCATCGCCGGATTTGCCGTGGTCCGCGAAGCGCAGCTTCAACTGACCGGCCTGGTTGGCGCTGCCGATGGAAGCCGCCTGATCCGGGAGTTCGGCCAGGCGCCCCTGGAGGAACCGGCGCAATTGGGCCGTTCGGTCGCCCGCAGACTCCTCGACCGCGGCGCCGGCGAGCTGCTGCGAATGACGGGCTTAACAATGTGAATCCTATCTTGCCTGCCTGGCCGGAACTCGGGGGGCTGAGTTCCTTCTCCTCTGCCCAAAAAACGCAAACTTGACCCATTGCATGGGTTGCTTCCAGCCGCCGCTTCTTCACCGCCGGTTACAGGACGGCCCACAGACAAAGTGTTGCTGTCGGAACCGTTCAATGGTAACTTATTAGTTACCGTTATGTCTCTAAAGAGAAGCTACAAGGAAACCATTCAGGCACGCACCAAGGCGGATCCTTCCTTCCGTGAGGAGCTCCTGAGGGAAGGGGTCGAATGCCTGCTATCCGGTGACGTGGAAACCGGCAAGGCGGTACTGCGCGACTATATCAACGCTACGGTCGGCTTTCAGGAGCTTGGCGACATGACCGCCAAGTCGCCCAAGAGTCTGATGCGCATGTTCGGTCCCAACGGCAATCCTCAGGCTCGCAACCTGTTTGCCGTTCTCGGCTGCCTCCAGAAGCAGGAAGGAGTTCACCTGAAGATTCGAAACGTCCGATAAGAATGTTCCGTCCGATCCGGTGACGTGGAAACCGGCAAGGCCCGGATCCGTATAGCGCCCGGTGAGATGACCACCGGCTGGGATCACACCTGAGAAGTCCAGCGAGAAAGCAAAGATCCATGAAAACGGCCGTTTATCTGATTGGCGCCGGTCCGGGTGATCCCGAGCTCATCACCTTAAAAGGGCGCCGCTGTCTGGAGGCGGCCGACTGCGTGATCTACGACCACCTGGTGAACCGGGAACTGCTGCAGTACGCTCCCGGCTCGGCGGAACGAGTCTATGTGGGAAAGCAGGGAGGCCGGGACCATATTTCCCAGGCGGAGATCAATTCCCTGCTCCTGGAGCGCGCCCGCGAAGGGAAAACGGTGGCCCGGCTGAAGGGAGGCGATCCCTTCATCTTCGGACGCGGCGGCGAGGAGGCGGAAGTATTGGCCGGGGCCGGCATTCCCTTCGAGGTGGTGCCCGGAGTCTCGGCAGGTTCGGCTGCGCCGGCCTACGCGGGAATTCCGCTGACCCATCGGGACTACGGCCCTACCGTGGCTTTTGTGGCCGCCCAGCAGGATCCGACCCGCGAAGATCCTGCGCTGGACTGGCAGAAAATTTCCTCGGCCGCCGAAACCCTGGTCTTTTTTATGGGGGCCAGGAGCTTGCAGCAGGTGGTCGAGGAGCTCACCCGCCACGGTCGCAGTCCGTCCACACCCATTGCCCTGATCCGCTGGGGGACCCGTCCCTCGCAAGAGGTCGTCACCGGCACCCTGGGGTCCATCCTGGAGCAGGTCGGTCCAATGGCCCCTCCCACGCTAATTGTTGTCGGCGAAGTGGTCAGGCTCAGGGATCGGCTGCGATGGTTCGACAATCGGCCCCTGTTCGGAAAGCGGGTCCTGATCACCCGCCCCCGCCACCAGTCCCGGGACTTCCGCAGAGCGCTTGAGCTGCTGGGCGCCACGGCCGTCTCCTTTCCCACCGTGGAGGTGCGTGAACCGGACTCCTGGGAGAAACTGGATCGTGCCCTCGAGACCATCGATGGATATGATTGGCTCATCTTCACCAGCGTCAACGGGGTCAAGTACTTCTTCCAAAGATACTTTCGACACCATCCCGACATTCGCCAGCTCAAGGGGGTCCGCATCGCCGCCATCGGGCCTGCCACCCGCCGGGCCGTCCTCGACTTCAGGTTGGCAGTAGACACGCTACCGAGCGACTACCAGGCCGAGGGCCTGGTGGAAAGCCTGCGCGGCAAGGTGGTCAAGGGCATGCGGGTGCTGCTTCCAAGGGCCCGGGTCGCCCGCGAGGTGCTGCCGCTGCAACTGCAGCGACAGGGCGCCCGCGTGGAGGTGGTCGAGGCCTATCAAACCGGCCTGCCGGACAGCGCACTATCCGAATGGGCGCAAGTCATCGATGCCGCGCCTCCCCACATGGTGGTCTTCACCAGTTCCTCTACCGTCGCCAACCTGGCCGGCCTCATCCGCCCCAAGTCCCTGGCCGAGACGTTGCAAGGCGTGGCCGTGGCCTGTATCGGACCCATCACCGCCGGCACTGCCAGAGAGTCGGGTCTACAGGTGGACCTCGTCCCGGAAAAGTACACCACGGCTTCGCTCATCGAGGCCATGGAGGATTATTTCTCGCGAAAGGGAATGTGAGAGACGGGAGTATAAATGGCGCCGGAGGGGTGAAGCCGACTGGCCATCACCACGACTTCGGCCGCTTCGAACCGCAACGACTCCAGCCGTTCCGCCTGCATTGCCGCCACCAGCTTCCGAACGTTTCGGCCCGATCGGACCCGCCCCAACGTGAAATGGGGAGAAAAGGGACGGGACTCGGGAAGGAAGCCTGCCGCAACCAACTCCTTTTCAACCCTTTGCTGCAGACCTCCCAATTCCTCGGGTAGCTGTTTCAGTCCCGCCCAGATAACCTTGGGCGCCCGCCTGTTGGGAAAGCAACCCAGTGCGGTCAATTCCAGCGGGATGGGCGGAGCGGGCACAGCCGCCCGTTGCACCGCCCGCACGACGTCCCGCAGGCCTTCCGCTGGGACCGACCCCAGAAACTTGAGGGTCAGGTGGATATTCTGCGGCTTGACCCAACGGACTGGCGCGCCGCTTTCCCGCAACCGTTGCTGGGTGGAAGCAAGCCGGTCCCTGGCGAAGTCGGGAAGCTGGAGACAGATGAAGGTTCTGACGGCTTCCATGGGAAAGGACATGCCAGGGGCAACCCCGGACGGTTTCAGTCCAGAACCACAAAGAGCGGCGGGCTGGGAGGTTCTCCCAGGCAGTATCCGAGGCTGAATGCCACCGATTCGGTCAAGAGCTCGACCAACGGACCGGTTTGATAACACAGAGCCTTCTGAAGCGCCATCGAATACCGTTCGGCCAGCTCGGAGCGAATCACGGCGGGCGGATATCCCCCTTTGACCAGAAAGAAATTCGAGAACAGGCGCAGTGTCTTTCCGTTGTCCCGGTCAAAGGGTTGGATGTCGGTCAACTTCAGCAACACCAGCGCAGCCTGCTCCACCTCGTGCATCTCTCCGAAACTATCCGCCTGGCACCACTGAAGGGCTGCTTCGACCAGGTGTGGAACCAGCTCCGGCTCGGCAGAGTCGTGACTTTACAGAAGGGGCGCCGCCGGCCCATGCCGGTAGCCGGACAGGCGGTCCGCGGGCTGCCCCACGAGCCGGGAGTGCAACTGCCGCAAGTCGGTGGGAGTCGGCACAGCCGATTGTCGGGTTCTCTCCAGGAACCAGCGCCACGCCCTGACGTGACACTCATGGTGACGTTGTCTTTCGTCTTGCCGGGATTCCGGCACAGGGGCGTTCCCTTCCCCGCAATGGTCCAGGGCGCAGTTGTGTCCGGCCCAAACATCTCCCGTCAATCGCTCGAACGCCTCGTTGGCGCCGGGAGTCCCCTGCTTCCGTCTCCACCGGTCCCGTTGGCCGATGATGCCGCCGAACAGCCGGCGGGTCTTCAACTCGAATCCGTTTCCCACTATCGGCCTCACATTGCCTTCCCTCAACCGACATCCCTCTGTTTCATGGCCTGACGGGCCTCCCGCTCCATGGTCTTGCGTTTCTCCTTTTCCCGCTTGTCGAAGAGCTTCTTGCCCTTTGCCAACGCGATCTCACACTTGGCCCGGCCCTTGTGGAAGTAGATGCGCAGCGGCACCAGGGTCATGCCGCGCTCACTGGTCTGCCCAATGAGCTTTCGAATCTCCCGGCGGTGAAGCAACAATTTTCGTGGCCGCAGGGGTTGGTGGTTCATGCGGTTTCCCTGCTCATAGGGACTGATATGACAGTTGAGTAGCCACACTTCCCCCCCTTTGACCGCGCCATAGCCATCCTTCAAGTTGACTCGGCCGGCTCGAATGGATTTGACCTCGGTTCCGCGCAAGGCCATGCCGGCTTCGAAGACGTCCCCGATGTGGTACTGGTGGAAGGCCTGCCTGTTCAGGCTGACTGTCTTCTCTCCGGTTCGGTGCGTATTGGAAGGCTTCATGAGCCCGGCGCTGCTCTTGGAGGGCTATTTGCGCTGGTATGGATTGGGTGCACGGCGGCTGGGATTCACGGCTGTCTGCCCCCCGGACGGCCGTGGGGACCGCGCCTGCCCGGGCTGTGCTGCAGGGGGTTGGCCAATGCTTGGAGGTTGGCTGCTCAAGGTTTGGCCGTAGGGCCGGCTGGCCGGAAAGGAAGCGGCCGGCTGTGGGGTCAGCGGGGCCTTGGGCTGCACTGCCGGTCTGATCTTCTGCGTCCTGGAAGCGGTCCGTGCCCCTGAACCCGACCGTGGGTTGAAAGGTGTCGCATTGCGGCCGACAAAGGGTCTGCGGGGAGCTCGTGTGGCCGGGCGACTGCGCCGGGCCTGTGGGGCGATTTTCTTGGATTTCCCGGATACGATCAAGCGCGACAGCAGGTCGGGACGACCAGCCCGAGCCAACAGGAAGTAATCGAAACCGCTCCCTTCCATGATTTTCAGAACGGTTGCCTTGACTCCCAGCCCTCGTATCTCCAGCAAGGGGACCCGCTTGGACTATAACTCGTTGGGGATATCCACTTCCATTCCTGCATGCCGGCCCAGAAGATCCAGGATGCTTCCGTAATTCTCGTTCGAAGCGGTCAGGTTCACCACACTGCCGTCAAAGGAGAGGTTGACCTGGGCTGCCACGGGCTGGTGCATCATCACAGCAACCAGCACCAATGAAACCATCCACCAGACCTTGCTCATGGTTTGCCCTCGTTGGCCCGTTTCATGCTCCATCGTAGCACCGCTCCCGATACAAGACAACCGACGCCGACCCGACAGCGGCAGGCTGATGCGGTGGGGGATGCATACCCGATGCCGAGGAGCGATATTTTTCATAATTAACATCGATGCACAGGATGCACAGGATTAACAAGATCAACAGAAAGAGAACTTGCTGCAGGGGAAGTCGGCTCCGGAAATGATCGCGGACAGGTTTGCGTATGCTCGGGATTACCAACTAGCCGTTTCCTGAAGAAATCCTGTGAATCCTGTTAATCCTGTGCATCGATGTTAAATATTCAGTTCCCCTGAATCGCTCAAGTGTTTAAGTTCCGGGTTTGGTAACATGGTTTTCGGGAGGATTTGAAATGGCGTCATCCACTTCGAAGTTCGTGGTCGACCTCACACAGGACCAGTTTGAATCCGAGGTCGTCGAAAAGTCTCACGCCACCCCGGTGCTGGTGGACTTCTGGGCGCCCTGGTGCGGTCCCTGCCGCGGCTTGAGCCCCGTCCTGGAGAAGCTGGCCGAAGAGTACGCCGGAGCCTTCCTGCTGGCCAAGATCAACACCGACGAGAATCAGGACCTGGCTCTTGCCTTCCAGATCCGCAGCATTCCGCAGGTCGTCCTTTTCCAAGATGGAAAGGCGGTCGACCAGTTTGCGGGCGCCATCCCGGAAGCCGAGATTCGACGGTTTCTCAAGCCCTACTGTCCCACCGAGGTGGACAAGCTCTTTTCTCAGGCCCGTGCCAAGCTGGAGGCAGGGCAAAAAGAGGAGGCGAAGCGCTTCCTGGAACAGGTCATCGACCGGGAACCCCAGCACTCCCCGGCCCGTCTGGCCCTGGCCAGGTTGTTGATTGGGGAGCAGCTACAGGTGCAGGCCCGGTCCCATCTCCAGGCCATTCCGTTTCTGGCCGACGAAAGAGAAGCCGCCGACCGGCTGGAACAGGTCATCGGATTCCAGGCGGTCTGCCAGGAGGCGGGCGGTCAGGCCTCCCTGAGGCCAATCCTTGAAAGCACTCCACAAGACCTGGCCGCGCGCATGGCCCTGGGCTCCTGCCTGGTGGCGGCGGGACAGTATCGGGAAGCCCTGGAGGAATTTCTGGCGGTAGTCGCCCGCGACAAGCACTACCGGGAAGACTCGGCCCGCAAGGCCATGCTGGCCGTTTTCAGCCTGGTCGGAGAACGAAGCGACCTGGCGGAAGAATTCAGGGGGCGCCTGGCCCGAACTCTCTACTAGGCACCCCTGTTGTCAGCGCCCCGACAAAAGGCGCTTCCAGACAGTATCGGTCACCGGCATGACCGAAAGGCGTGGCAGCCGAACCAGGTCGAAGTCCTTGAGTTGCGGGTCCGACTTGATCTCGGCAAGCGGAATCGGTTCCGCCAGCTTGCGCTTGGGCTTCACCTCCACCACCACCAGGCGGGGATCGTCCCGCTCGGGATCGGGAAAAGGGTCGCTGGTCACCTCCGCGATGCCCACCACCATCCTCTCTCGGCCGGTGTGGTAGATCAGGGCTTGATCTCCACGACGGATCTGTCTGAGGTGCTTCAGGGCCAGGTTGTTGCCGACCCCGTCCCAGAGGGCCTGCCGGTCCGCTTCCAGATCCGCATAGGCGTAGTCCGAGGGTTCCGTCTTCAGCAGCCAGTAGGCCATGGTAGTTCTCCCTATTTCCTGGGGGGCCGCGAAGGGCGAATCTCCACCCGGCTGGGAAGGGACCGGGGATGGTGGCGCACCAGATCCACCACCACCTGGGCCACGTCCTCCGGCGTCAGCTTCCAGCCGGTCTCCCTTCCGGTCCGATGCCCGCGAAACCCGGTGTTGACGCTTCCCGGAAGGATGGCGCTGACCCGGATATTGTCGTGGCGCAGATCCTGCATGATGGCTTCGCTGAAGCCGTTGAGGCCGAACTTGGAGGCATTGTAGGCCGAGCCGCCCGCAAATCCCTGTGTCCCCGCCAAGCTGCCGATGTTCAGGATATAACCGCCCCCGCGCCTTCTCAAAACGGGAACAGCCGCATGGCAGCAGTGGTAGACCCCGGTCAGGTTGGTCCCGATGACCTCTTCCCACTGCCGGGGAGATATCTCGGCGATATCGCCCATCACTCCCACCCCCGCGTTGTTCACCAGTATGTCCAATCCTCCGAATTCCTCGAGGGTGAAGTCCACCATGGACCGGACCTGGTCGTAGCGGGAAACGTCACAGACCGTTCCCCTGACCCTGCCGGCCCACTGTCCTTGCAGTCGCTCGACACAGGCAGCCACCGACTCCTGCTTCCGGGCGCAGATGACCACCCGGACGCCTGCCTCCAGCAAAGCACGGGCGACGGCATATCCGATTCCCCGGGTTCCCCCGGTCACAATGGCGATGCTATCTCGGATCAATTCCACGGTGAGTTACCTGAAACAAAAAAGAGGAATAGGGGACGCTGCCCAAGTGTGCTATTAATGGCTTCCCCGCGCGTTGTTCCCGCACCTTGGACGCCCATGAACGTTTCGCTGTTCATCCCCTGCCTGGTGGATCAGTTCTTTCCCAGTGTGGGCATCAACCTGGTCAGGATACTCCGCAAGGCGGGAGTCTCGGTCGACTACCCGCAAGAGCAGACCTGTTGCGGTCAACCGGCTTTCAACTCAGGATATCACGAGGAGGCTACCCAGTTGGCCCGGCGTTTCCTGGAGGTCTTTGGAGACGCCGAAACCATCGTCTCCCCTTCCGGCTCCTGCACCAGCATGGTGAAGGTGTTCTACCCGGAGATCCTCCAGGATCCCGGCCTGCGCCAGCAACTCCAGGAGGTGACCAGCAGAACCTACGAGTTCTCCGATTTTCTGGTCAACGTCATGGGGATCAATGACGTGGGGGCCACCTTTCCCCATCGCGTCACCTACCACGATGCCTGCCATCTGCTCCGGGAATTGCGGGTGCATCGGGCTCCCCGCGAGCTGATCCGGCACGTGCGCGGCATCGAGCTGGTGGAGATGGAAAACAGCGATGCCTGCTGCGGCTTCGGGGGCACCTTTTCGGTCAAGTTTCCGGAGATTTCCACAGCCATGGCGCAGGACAAGAGCGCAGCCATCCTCAAGACCGAGGCCGAGTATGTGGTGGCCAACGACTCCAGTTGCCTGATGCAGATCGGGGGCTACCTCAGTCGTCGGAATCTCCCGATCAAGCCGCTCCACCTGGCCGACCTGCTGGGAGAGAACCTTTAAACCGGATGCATCGCACACCCAGCCAATTCAAGATTCTTGCTTCGGAGAATGTGGCCGACCCCCGTCTTCGCCGCACCTTTCAGTCGGCTACCGGCCACGCCCTGGGGCAGCGCGCCCGGTCCGTCCAACTGGTGCCGGAGTGGGAAGATCTCCGGGAGCGGGCTCATCGCATCAAGGAAGAAGCCGTCGAGCACCTGGACGTCTACCTGGAGAAGCTGGAAGCCAGCGTGATCCGGCGGGGCGGACGGGTGTTCTGGGCTCGGGACGCAGGCGAGGCCTCCCGCTACGTGGTGGACCTCTGCCGCCGCCTGCAGGCCTCGACGGTCGTGAAATCCAAGTCGATGGCTGCCGAGGAGATCGGGTTGACCGATGCGCTGGAGGTAGCCGGGGTGGAACCGGTGGAAACCGATCTGGGTGAGTTCATCATTCAGTTGGCCGGCGAAACCCCGTCCCACATCATCGCGCCCGCCCTGCACATGACCCGCCAGCAGATCGGAAAGCTCTTTCAGGAAAAATTCGGGATCCCCTACACCGATATTCCGGCCGAGTTGTGCGCCTTCGCCAGGCAACGGCTGCGCCGCCAGTTTCTCTCGGCCCGGCTTGGCATCTCCGGCGTCAATTTCGCCGCTGCCGATACGGGCACCATCGTGATCGTGGAAAACGAGGGCAATGCCCGTCTCTGCACCAGTCTTCCCCGGGTCCATCTGGCCGTCATGGGTCTGGAGAAAGTCATCCCCCGGTTTTCGGACCTTCCGCTTTTACTGAGGCTGCTGGCCCGCAGCTCGAC